>DFXU01000113.1 GCA_002383285.1 Caryophanales bacterium UBA4100 | reverse complement strand
CTGCGGTCCTCCACTATCTTAGTGACCATCTCTGCGATGATTAATACTTGCATGATGCAATTATATTCACTATAATTGCATCATGGGGGGGGAAGAAGATGGCAACGAATTTAAGAACGACCTTCCAGCTGCTTATACGCAGATATGGTACGTTGAGCGAGAATTGCTGCGAGAATTGCTGCGATTCAGATACCACGCTCTTACAGAGCGATATCTTGCATGAGATTAAGCGTCAGCGTAATCCATCTATGCAGGAAATCGCATATGCGCTAGGTATTGACATAACGACGTTCAGTCGTCAAGTGAAGACGCTTGTCGAGAGAAGGCTTGTGAAGAAGACGCCTGATCCACAAGACAATCGGATTCAAATCCTATCCCTTACACAAGAGGGCGAGATATTAAACGCAGAGATAGATAAACAAGTAAATAGCGATTTGGAGCAGGTTTTATCGCAATTAAGCGAATTTGAACGTCATTCGGTTATTAATGCTTTACAATTGCTTGATAAAGCGATGCTGCAATCGTATGTATGCTGTCCTCCTCCGAAATAGTGGAGGAATCATTTTTGGGATATACTTGCATTTTGCAAATAATAAGTTAGATTAATAAGTTAGATTAATAAATAAGGAAGTGCAGCAATCATGCATACAAACTGGCATTTTTTGCAGCGGCTAGAGCTGTTTAACCGCAGCAACAGCAGATTACTGGTAGATGGAAGATGGGGACTCGAGAAGGAATCTCAGAGGGTTACAACATCCGGGGAGCTCGCGATGACCGATCATCCTGCAGCATTCGGTCATAAATTGAGGAACCCCCATATTACTGTTGATTTTGCTGAAAGCCAGCTTGAGCTGATAACATCGCCATCAGCATCGATCGAGGAAGCTTATGAGGAGCTGAATGATATACAGCTTCATGCAGAGGGGGAGCTGGGAGAAGAGCTGCTCTGGCCTCTCAGCATGCCGCCCAAGCTGCCAGACGAGGATCGAATTCCACTCGCAAGATTCGGCAATTCAGAGGAAGCAAGAGAGAAGGAGCTTTACCGAGCAGGTCTGTCGCTCCGTTATGGTAAGAAGATGCAGATGGTGTCGGGCATTCATTATAATTTCTCCTTGGGAGACGGAATGCTTTCTTTCTTGCATAACCATCTCGGTGAAGGCAAGGATATACAGACATTCACGGATGAGCTATATGCCGCTATGGCAAGGAATTTTCTGAGGTACCGCTGGCTGTTGATCTATCTATTTGGAGCTTCACCATCGATTGATTCAAGCTATTACTCCGTTATGTGTCAGGAGCTAAAGCATGTTGCAAGGTGCTGTCCAGAATGCTGCAGTCCGATTTCCAATTACGAGAAGCATGCTGTCTCCCTTCGGGTCAGCCGCTTCGGATATTCAAGAGCTCCACAAGGCAACTCTACGCTGATCTTTAACAGCCTGCAGGATTACACCATGGGTATACGTAAGCTACTGTCCATCAAGAGCAACAAATTTAGTAGGATGGGAACGCATCAGAATGGCAAGAAAATTCAATTAAACGATCATATTCTGCAGAAGGAGAGTGAATTTTACTCATCTATTCGTCTGAAGCAGGTGGCAGAGGCTGGAGAGAGCCAATTGGATGCGTTGGAAGCAAGGGGTGTTAAGTATATAGAGGTTCGAATCCTCGATCTAAATCCATTTTACAAGACGGGTATGGACCTGAATCAACTGTATTTCCTCCAGACGTTCATGCTCTATTGCCTCATGGAGGATAGCGGAGTGATATCGAAGGAGGAGGATCATGTGATGAACAAGAATCATCACTTCGTGTCTCTCTTAGGGGGAAAACCCAGCCTAAAGCTCTATCCATACAACAGGGATACAGTACCATTACAGGAGTGGGCGAAGGAAATTTTCGATAAGCTCAAACCGATTGCTTCCGTTATTGATATGGCCGATAACAGCAGCAAGTATCAGAGCAGTATCGAGGAGCAATATAAGAAGGTGCTCGATCCATCGTTACTTCCATCTGCACGCATTCGCAAAGAAATGGAGGAGAACAACGAAAGCTATTTGGATTTCGGTACGAGATGGGCACAGACGAATAAAAGCCGGAGGGATGAGCGATGCACCGTATAGATGTGGAGGGATTAGAGCTTTCAACGCAAATTCTCATTGAAGAAGCATTGCGGAGAAATGTTGAGGTGGAGGTCTTGGACCGCAGCGATAATTTCATCCGCTTGACCAAGGGCAGTAAGGTGGAATATATCAAGCAAGCAACGAAAACCTCTGCGGATACGTATATTTCCTCCTTGATCATGGAGAATAAAATTGTAACAAAGATGGTGTTAAAGGAGCAGGACATCCAGGTTCCAGCAGACTCTACTTTTCTATCCATCGAAGCTGCGAATGAGAAGTATAACCAATTTGTGGGACAGAATATCGTCATTAAGCCTAAGTCTACCAACTTTGGAAAAGGTATAGTCATCTTTAAGCCGCTTGATTCCAAGGATGAATATCGCAGAGCGATAGCGCATGCATTCAATTATGATAGCTCGGTCATGGTCGAGCAGTTCTTGTCGGGCAAGGAATATCGATTTCTCGTTGTAGGTAATGAGACGGTTGCCGTTCTACACAGAGTTCCTGCGAATGTATCAGGTGATGGCATACATACGATCGCACAGCTGGTAGAGGAGAAGAATAAAAGCCCGCTAAGAGGGATAGGTTATGTTACTCCATTAGAGAAAATCAAGCTCGGGGAAATCGAGAAGGGATTTTTGCAAGGACAGGATAAGGATTTTAGCTATATCCCTGAGCTAGGTGAGGTTGTCTACTTAAGAGAGAATTCCAATATCAGTACAGGCGGTGACAGCTTAGATTATACCGATGAGATGCTGAATGCTTACAAGGATATCGCTGTTAAGGCAACGAAAGCGGTGGGAGCCCAAATATGCGGTGCAGATATCATGATTCAAGACATTCGAGATGAGCCGAATCCCAGCAATTATGGAGTCATCGAATTAAATTTCAATCCTGCGCTGCATATACACAATTTTCCCTACAAGGGCCACAATAGACATGTTGAGCAGAAGGTTCTGGATTTGCTGGGTTTAACCTGACAACAGCCATTATATTATCCTCAATTTTCATGGTAATCTTACAATGAACAACGATGTTTCAGCGGAGGGGTAGACATATGAATATGAATATGAAGCAGATAAAAGCATTTGGTCCACAGGACCTCCAGGTTGTAGTAACAGATATACCTGTATTGAAGGCTGACGAAGTATTGGTTGATATGAGAGCTTGCGGCATATGCGGTTCTGATAAGTGGTTCTGGTTTGTGAATGAACCGACTGATTATGTTGCGGGACATGAGGCCGCAGGAGAAGTTGTCGCTGTCGGATCTGATGTGAAGCAATTAAAGATCGGTGACCGAATCGCTATTAATAACGTGAAGGGCTGCGGTCTCTGCCCGGCATGTCAATTAGGGCAATTCGTCCGTTGTCCGAATGGGGTTACGCATATGGGGTTCGGGTTTTCGGAGAAGCTTGCGGTTCCCGAGCGGAATTGCCTTAAGCTTGATGATACCGTTAGCTATGAGACGGGAAGCTTAATCTTCGATAATTGGGGAACTCCGTATTCCGCAATCAGTCGCACATCGATGAAGGCTGGGGATTATGTAGTTGTTATTGGCTGTGGACCCATCGGGCTTGCGGCGGTCAGGCTTGCAAAGATAAGAGGAGCGAAGGTAGTTGCTGTGGATCCGAATCCATCTCGGCGTGAAGCGGCCATAAGACAAGGGGCCGAGTTTGTATATCCACCCGATGTGTCATTGGCTGAGGAGATAGTCCGATTTACCAAGCAACACGGTGTGGATATTGTATTGGAATGCTCGGGTAAGGCACCTTCATACACACTGGCTCTTGGCATATTGCGTATCGGAGGGACATTGGTGTCTATTGGTGAAGGTGCCAAATTCGAATTTAATTCCAGTGATATAATCCACAAGCACTTAACCGTGTTCGGCTCCCTATATTCTACAATGGAGGATGGTCAACAGGTGCAACGTCTGATTGTGAGTGGAGATATTGAACCGATGTTATTCGTAACGCATCAATTCAAGCTAGATGATCTTCCGGCGCAATTCTCTAAGGTAATCGAATACAGCGACGGCTTGTTGAAATCGATTGTTGTTCGGTAAAGCAGCGGTCGAATACCCTGCACCCGTATATACATTCATAATCTAGTGATAATTTTCCTATTAAGTTTTACATAGATTACATTAAGATATAGGGAGTCAGAGGTAATGATTGCGATGGATAATACTGTGATCTTTGTGCCGTATAAAGTGATTTTCTTCACACAGTAAATATCCTCTACCTTAAGGAGGGACTCCACTTGTTATATAGAAAGTTTGGGAGAACGAACGAATTGGTATCTGTGTTAGGGTTTGGCTGTATGAGGCTGCCGGTCATCAATGGGATTGGTACTGAGATTGACGACGAGAAAGCGATTGCTATGGTACGCCTCGCCATTGACGAGGGTGTCAACTATGTGGATACCGCATATCCGTATCATGGCGATGGCTCCCATAAAGGCGGCGCGAGCGAGCCATTCGTAGCAAGAGCCTTGAAGGATGGGTATCGTGAGCGAGTGAAGCTTGCAACAAAGCTTCCCAGCTGGTTAATTAAATCAAGAGAGGATATGGACAAGTACTTGAATGAGCAACTTCAACGACTGGAAACCGATACGATCGATTTCTATCTGGTCCACGCCCTGAATGCGGGTACTTGGCGGACGCTATCTAGGCTTGGAATCGGTGAATTTCTTGACCAGGCTATTCAGGATGGAAGAATCCGTTATGCAGGCTTCTCCTTCCACGATGAGCTTCCCCTCTTCAAGGAAATTGTTGATGCATATCAATGGTCATTCTGTCAGATTCAATATAATTATTTGGATGAGAGCTTTCAGGCAGGTAAGGAAGGGTTAGAGTATGCTGCGAGCAAAGGCTTGGGTATCACAATCATGGAGCCCCTTCGCGGTGGGAAGTTAGCCAAGGATATTCCAGGAGCCGTACAGAAGGTGTTCGATCAGTCTGTCGTTAAGAGAACTCCGGCAGAATGGGCATTGCGTTGGGTATGGAATCACCCGGAGGTACACGTAACATTAAGTGGAATGAACATCATGGAGCAGGTTGAGGAGAACCTGAGAACCGCTGATGCTGCTTATGCGGGCTCACTGGCAGATGAAGAGCTGGACGTCATTATGGATGCGGAGCATGCCTTTAGAAGAACGAAGGTTAATTGTACCGGCTGCAATTATTGTATGCCTTGCCCTGTAGGTGTGAATATTCCGAGAAATTTCATTTATTACAATGAGTACTATTTCTTAGACTCAGATAATCAGAGAAAGTCTCTGCAAGAAGCTTATACGGCTAACATGATGCTAGAAGAGTGGGCTTCCGTATGTGTGGAGTGCGGGACGTGCGAGGAGCAATGTCCGCAGAGCATTAACATTCCCGAAGAGATGAGGAATGTGGCAGAGCTGTTCAATTAATCTCCTCATACGAATTTTAAAATAAAGCACTGATAAGAAGGCAGCACCAACTGTAAGTGGGTTGGCTGCCTTCTTCCGCCATGCTTATAGCTCGCTAGCGATGTATTCAAGTCAATCCTCTCTTCTCCCAATAAGCCCATAGAAAAAGATTTTTATAAGCTCTTCGGTCATCGGCAATATAGCTTGATAAACCTCTTCACGTTGCATAGCATCCTTCAACAATTGAATATAGAACAGAATCGATTCATTAGATAACGTGGGGTCCACATAACCCTGTTCTCTCCCTTCATTGAATAAATTTATTAAGGAAGGAAAGATCTTATCCTTATACAGCTGTTCGATATATGGGAAGACACCCATTGTATATTGCTTCATAAAATCTTGGTAAAAATCGGAATGAATGTTATTAGCTGCTTCTTTTTTAATGAAAATCATCAGCTTTATCTTCTCTGGAAAGGGCATGTCACTCTGAACTAACTTCTCATATTCTATCCACTCTTTGTCTGCATAATAAATCATAACCTCATGTATAAGGTTTTGTTTATTATCAAAATAATTATAGATTGTGACTTGAGATACGTTAGCTTCTTTGGCTATATTAGCGATCGACACGCTGCTCACACCAAATTTCATAAATAGGTGTAATGTTGCTTCTAGAATATCAAGTTTCTTGCGCTCCCTGCGTCGTTGGAATCCATCCATCTTACCCACCTCATTGTAAGTTTAATAAATATTATGTAATAAAACAACTACGATATTTCATAAACTCTTGCCAAAGGGTCAAATTGAGTATAATATGAACTATATTAACGGATATATTTCATAACTATTTAAGGGGGATGGATATGACCATTCTAAGAACGATTGACCTAACGAAGAAATTCGGCAAGTTTACGGCGCTTGATGGTGTGAATATCGAAGTGAACAAAGGCGAGGTTTACGGGTTCATAGGTCCGAATGGAGCGGGTAAATCGACTACAATCCGTGTGCTGCTCGGCATTCTGAAGGCAACCGAAGGAGAAGCGAAGATATTCGGCATGGATGCATGGCGGAATGCTGTTGAAATTCATAGACGTATTGCTTATGTGCCAGGTGATGTAAACCTATGGCCGAATTTAACGGGCGGAGAAGTGATTGATCTGTTCGTAAAATTGCGTGGTGCGAACCATATAAGTAAGCGTGAAGAGCTGATCGAGAAATTCGATTTAGATCCATCTAAGAAGTGTAGAACGTATTCGAAAGGAAATCGTCAGAAGGTGGCATTAATTGCAGCCTTCTCATCTGATGCTGATCTATATATTCTAGATGAACCAACGTCTGGTCTTGATCCATTGATGGAATTGGTTTTCCAAGAATGCATACTTGATGCAAAGAAAGCAGGGAAGAGCGTCCTGCTCTCCAGCCATATTCTATCTGAGGTTGAGAAGCTGTGTGACAAGGTTGGTATTATTCGGGAAGGTAAGGTGATTGAAACAGGGACTTTGCAGCAATTGCGGCACTTGACCAGAACCAGTCTTCTTATCGAGACGAAGGAGCCTATTCCTGCTCTGAATGATGTCAAAGGTGTCCATGAGATTGTGAAGCAGGATCATGCACTTACATTTCAAGTGGATTCAGAGGAGCTGGATGCTATTATTCGCTATGTAAGTCAATTCGGAATAGTAAGGTTGGAAAGCTCGCCGCCGAAGCTAGAGGATTTATTCATGCGACATTATGATGGTGGCGGTCAAGCAGTGAATTCAGGGGTGGGAGGTGTGTTATAGTGACGAACCATCTATTCCATAATACTTGGAAGCTTACTGGCTTTATTCTAAGAAGAGATCGCATTCGTATTCCGATTTGGATCATTAGCTTATGTGCTGTTACCTTACTAACCGCTATCTCATTGACTGATTTATATCCAACAGCTCAAGATAGACAGGGCATTGCAGAAACGATGCTTAACCCTGCAATGACTGCGATGGTTGGTCCAGGTTACGGGCTAGAGAACTATACGCCCGGAGCGATGATGGCGCACCAAATGTTACTCTTTACCGCCTTAGTTGTCGGAATTATGTTTATCCTACTTGTGGCACGTCATACAAGAGCAGATGAGGAGGATGGTCGTATTGAAATGATCCGTTCCCTACCAACGGGTCGTCTAGCACATCTACACGCAACTATACTTGTTATGCTTGGGACGAATGTTGCTTTGGCATTAATCACAGGGTTTGGCTTGTATGCTCTAGGTATAGAAAGTATGGATTTAGAGGGATCGTTAATATATGGCGTTGCTTTGGGAGCGGCTGGATTCATATTTGCGGCGATCACAGCATTATTCGCCCAGCTATCTGAGAATTCTCGTAACACGATTGGGTTCTCATTAGCAATTCTTGGCTTCTCATATCTGCTTCGTGCGATTGGTGATGTCGGTAATGAAACCCTATCTTGGTTTTCTCCATTAGGGATGGTTATTGGTGCGGAAGTCTACGTTCATAATTATTGGTGGCCGATTCTCTTAACGTTAGGTATAGCAATGGTCATCGTGATACTCGCATATTATTTGAACGCAATCCGTGATTTAGATGCTGGATTCTTACCGTCCAAGCCAGGTAGGAAGCATGCATCCATATATTTGCAAAGCCCACTTGGTCTGTCTCTAAGGCTTCAACGTACAGGGATAATGTCTTGGGCCATTGGCATGTTTATTCTAGGTGCATCGTATGGATCGGTTTTAGGCGATTTAGAGTCCTTCTTTGCAGATAACGAGATGATGAAAGATATGCTTACGGTGGTTGAAGGATTCTCTTTAACAGAGCAATTCATTACGATGATCATGTCCATTATGGCGATGATTTGTACAATTCCAGCACTCATGGCTATGCTCAAGCTTATTGGGGAAGAGAGGAAGAATCGAACAGAGCATTTACTTGGTCGTGCGGTATCCCGTGCGCGATTAATGGGGAGCTCGTTATTCATATCCCTTGCTGTTTCGTTTGTGATGGTGTCTCTTGCCGCCATAGGTTTGGGAACGGTGGGGAATGCGGTCATGGCTGATAGTATCTCTCTAAGCACATTCTATAGTGCAGCGATGGCTTATTGGCCAGCCATGTGGATCATGACTGCCATTGCACTGTTGCTGGTCGGTATTGCCCCGAGATTAACCGGTTTAATCTGGCTTTACTTGTTATATTCCTTCGTGGTCGTGTATATAGGTGGGATCCTCCAGCTCCCAGAGTGGATGAGCAAGCTATCTCCATATGGCCATATCCCTCGGCTTCCTGTCGAAGATATGGACATCATGAAGTTATTCACACTGACAATCATAGCAATTGTCATTACCGTTGCAGGCTTCAGTGGTTATAGACAGCGGGATATTCAGGGCTGATCGGTCCCGCTGCGTAACGCGGAAGAAAGAAGAACACGGAAGTGAGCTTGATCCTGTTATTCCCGTCGATTTATCTTAACGGAATCGAGAAGAAGAATGTACTTCCTTCACCGGGAATGCTCTCTGACCAGATGTCACCACCATGAATATGAATTAGCTTCGCGGATAGGTAAAGACCTAGGCCGGTACCCTCTTCACCTTCTGTGCCAGAGGTTGAAATCTGCTGAACCTCCTTGAACAATGATTTCGCAATCTCCGGGTCAATCCCAACTCCGGAGTCACGTACAAACACGGTCATCCTAAGACCAGCCTTTGTTGCTCCCACGACGATGCTCCCGCCGATGGGGGTGAATTTAACTGAGTTGGAAAGCAGATTCCTTAGCACCAGCTCCACCATTTCTTTGTCGGCAAACACCGGTGTCTCCTCATCTAGATCAGAGGAGATAACGATTTTTTTCATATCACTGCGGAATTTCATGGAATAGATCGTTTCTTGTACAATGGATGTTAAGTTCAGGGCTCGCGGATTATAGATGACTTTCCCGGTTTGGCTGCGAAACCAGTCCAGAAGATTCTCCACCAGCATGTAAGTGCTCCGTACCTGTCCACTTACTTCTTGGAATATATCTAAATTTCCGCTCCTGGTTGCATGTAATTCCTCTTCGAGCAGTTGTGTTAAGTTCACTAGCACAGCTAGAGGATCTCGGATATCATGTGCAACCATCGTGAATAATTTATCCTTAAAGGCACTTAATTCCGCCAGCTGGTCAGCGTTAGCCAAGAGCTTGTCTTGGTAGACCATCAATTGAGTTATATCGCTAAGAATTAGCATCTTGCCAAGTGTAGTTTGTTGTTTATCATACAGAATCGACACTTTTAAACTATAATAATTCAAGCCGCTATCGACTTCGATCGTAATCCGACTCTCACTGTTTTCCGGAGCTGTAATCTTCGATAGGAGCTCTGGCATATCTGAGAATACATTGAAGATCGAGTCAGTGTTGTCTTGTAATTGATTTAGCCTTTCAAATATACCTTTAGCAGCCCTGTTCACATTCATGATGTTATACTCATAGTCTAAGATGATTACGCCATCCTGCATGGTTTCATAAACCCTTTGTAGGGCAATGGGAACCAATCGAAGCAGATTGAATTTGTATATGCCCCACAAATAGAATAAACCAGATAGTGTGAATCCCAGTGCAGTTAAGTCTACCTGTCTATCATCAAAATCGCCGAACAAGTATAGCGAATTAGACAGCCATGGCGCTAATGCTCCAAGGATCAGGATCAGGATCTGCTTACGAACGATTGGGATTGCCTTCATATAGTTGATTGCGAATAAAGTCATCCCAACAGCGGCTTGAAGATAATTATAGAAGATATGCACCCAATACCAAGGTCCCTTGAGTAATTGAACTGAGTGTAAAGTGTCGATATTCATCGATATATCGCGGTAATAAAGGTGATGCATATCGTTTGTATAATGAAGGATCAAGGTCGTAATGGGTATGAGGAAGAGGAGAAGTATGGCCCATCCCTTTAGCGCAGCTCTATGGCCTGTATAGCTGATTACTAGCAGCAACCATAATGTCGATATGAAGGGAGCTCCGATATATTCAATCTTCAACCAGAATTTCACACTAGTCAGGCTTGTACTAATGATCTCGAATGCATATCCGAATGAATAGAAGGACGCTGCCAGCATCACAAGCGCGCTATACTTGGCTACGGGAAGGTGCTTTTTCCTAAAGGAAAGATAGGAGATGAAGAGCATAAGAAGGGTCGCAAGAAGCAGTAATATAAACACATATTTATCTTGGTTCATCAAGGTGTCGTTTCCTTCCGGAAAAAAGTTTGTGTCTTGAAGGATAATTCGACAATTCTCAATCTTTCCCTCTATTCATTATTGCATGTGAGGTGAAAAATCAAGAAAATAAGCAATCTCAAGTCATATAAGACGAGAGATTGCTTCGTTACATGCATGATTGTTTGATTAATTAAGGAAGAACATTACCTGCCGCACGATAAATACCGTACCAATCTTCACGAGTCAAATAAATATCGCTCGCTTTACAGCAATCCACTAACCGCTCTACATTCATCGTGCCGATGACGGGCTGCATGTGTGCGGGATGACGCAGAAGCCATGCGATGGCAATCGTTGTATTACTCACTCCATACTTAACTGCAACTTCATCAATCTTCTTATTCAATTCAGGAAACTTGTCGTTTCCGAGGAATACACCCTCGAAGAATCCATATTGGAAAGGCGACCAAGGCTGAATAGTGATATCGTGCAGTCTACAATAATCAAGAATACTGCCATCTCGATTTACAGAGGGTTCATTCTCCATATTCACATTAAATCCTTGTGAGATCATGTTCGCATTGGTGATGCTAAGCTGTAGTTGGTTTGTGACAATTGGCTGCTTGACCGATTTCTTCAGCAGCTCGATCTGCATCGGATTCTGATTGGATACACCGAAGTGTCGTACCTTTCCTGACTTCTCGAGCAGGTCGAAAGCCTCCGCCACTTGGTCTGGCTCTACAAGGGCATCCGGACGATGAAGCAGAAGCACATCCAGATAATCGGTTTTTAGTCGCTTTAAGCTTCCGTCCACTGCCTCTAGAATATGTTCTTTGGAGAAGTCGAACATCCCTTCCCGAATGCCGCACTTGGATTGAAGGATGATCTTCTCACGAATATTATCGTTCATATGGATAGCGTCAGCGAATATTGTCTCGCATGCTCCACCGCCGTAAACATCAGCGTGTTCGAAGAAATTCGCTCCTTCCTCCAACGCAGTTTGGACAAACTGCTCAGCCTCAGTCTTGTCCAACGATTTAATACGCATGCAGCCAACTGCAATAACCGGAACCTCTAATGTGCTGCTCCCAAGCTTGATTGTCCTCATGATATATGTCCTCCTATGCGATTGCTTACCGCTTATATTGGGTTGTTCTAAGACTAGTATAGCTGAATAGATAAATAGACGTAAGAACTGAAAAATTAGTAAGTTAGTTAATGACATGTAACCAAGAAGACATGATCAGTAGGATATGTCGTTATGTATGTAGATATGTATGTAGATATGTTTGTAGATATAAACATTGCAGGAAAACCAAGAGGGTGGTATCGATCCAGACAGCGAAGGGAAGGACTAGCGCAGCCTGCGTCTTGTCTTCGATGAACTAACGTTATATCGAGTGGTTAATC
>DFXU01000078.1 GCA_002383285.1 Caryophanales bacterium UBA4100 | reverse complement strand
GTTGACCGGCTACTGTTGCGAAGCTGATAGTACCCATGGCCTTAGTTGCCTCACTTCCTACATAATAGGAAGCATACAATACTGTAAATGCAACCCACGCTGAAGCTGAGATCCCCGTCATTGCCCTAGCAGCTGTAACGCCGGCGAAGCCATCGAAGAGAATGAACAGAAGACACCCAAGAGCACTTGTAGCAAAACCTATAAACATGAATGGCTTACGAAGACGAAGACGATCTGACATAATGCCAAGAGGAAGTCGGATTATAATTTGCATAAAGCCATAGCTGCCAAGAACAATACCCATCATGAGAAAACTAAAACCAATAGACTCCATGTATGGTGATAGAATAGGTACATAGGTGTAGAGGGAACACCAATATAATAAAGTGACAATAATGAATAAAGCATGCCTTCCACGTGTTAAAGAGAACGTTGTTTCGTGCTTCTCGATGATGCTCTTCTCCCTTCAGATCCTTCTATACCCACAGTCTATCAAATAATGAACTCGAAGAATAGGTAGTTATTTTTATGACAAATCCAGATAAATAACTGATATAATACACATGAAAGTTAGTTAACTACTAGATTGGGGATTCTCATGCAGAGATCAAGAAACGATAGAATAGCGAGGGAGAAGATTACTCTTAAGCGTAGGGCAAGACGTTTCACAATACTCATATTTGGAATAGGTGTATGCCTTCTATGTTTATATACGATATGGGATTTATTCGATAGGGCACAATTAGATCAAGAAGCTGCGTATGATAAGTCCTCCAATACTTCCATTGAACAACCCACCAGTCAAGTGGAATCTGACGTTGATGATAATATTGATGCTCAGACACCAACTACTGAGATAGAAGTAATGCCTGAGCAGAATCCATCGGAGCAGATTAACTTAGCCTTTGTTGGTGATATTATGATGGGTGCTAATGTGGATAAGCTGCTGCAGAAGCATGGTTATGATTATCCATATCTACATATCTCATCAATATTACAGGATGCAGATATTACTGCAGGTAATATGGAGAACCCGATTACAGACAGGGGCGAAGCTATTGAGGATAAGTCGTATGTGTTTCGGACCTCTCCAATGGCGATACCGGATTTGGTGAAATCAGGATTCGATGTATTCAATCTAGCGAATAATCATACACTTGATTATGGATTGGTAGGTTTGCAGGATACGATTCGATTATTAAGAGAAGCTGGGTTATATGGAGTAGGTGCAGGCATGAATCAAGAGGAAGCCTATGAACCCGTTATTATTGAGAAGAATGGTGTACGTGTCGCATATATTGGATTAACGAAGGTTGTACCTGATGTATCCTGGAAAGCAGATAAGAACATACCGGGATTAGCTGAAACCTACAATTACACAAGACCGATTAAAGCGATACAATCCGCCAGTGAAGTATCAGACATGGTCGTCGTTATTGTCCACTGGGGAATAGAAGGGGAGACTGAAGCTAGAATTGATGAGAGAGAGCTGGCACATCGATATATCGATGCTGGAGCTGATTTGGTTATAGGTAGTCATCCACATGTGCTTCAAGCAATTGAATCGTACAAAGGCAAGTGGATTGCATATAGCTTAGGTAACTTTATCTTTACTACGAATGGGAAGTCAGGCACGAATGAGTCGGTCATTATTCAAGCAAGCTGTTCTAAGTTGGGTGATTGTAAATTAAATGTTGTACCCGTTCTGGCTGAGTATGCTCAACCCAAACTAATGGAGGATGAAGCTGCCAAGGTAATATTTCAACACTTAACGGATATTTCATATTTCGCTGAAGTCCGTGAGGATGGGAGTGTTCACCCGTTAATAGCTGAATCTACACAATAATCATCCATTCTAGTAGAGAGAGGGATGCACGATGAGGATCATGATAACGGTGTATATGGCAATAGTGCTATTGATTATGCCTGTTCTAGTATCTGATGCGAGTGGCGAGGCAACAAATCAAATTTACCTAGATAATAATGAGGTTAATCACTCCACTACGTACATGCTGAATGGCAAGCTTTATGTAGGAGTAAGGTCACTGATGGAGGCGGATGGATTAACACTGGTATGGAATAAGAACAACAATACTCTACAAGCGAACCGATCGGACTATAGACTTGTATTAACCTTGAATTCTGTAAAAGCAACTGTTAACAATAAGATGACAACACTTAGCGTTAAGGTAACGATGAAGGATGGCTCTATTTTCCTTGCTGCTGATGATCTTGCTCTTGTCTTGGATAAACAAATTTCTACAAGCTTCAACTCAGGTAAAGTTTACTTCAAATCCTCCTTGAAGGACACAATTCACAAAGCGTTGAACGAGACGAAGAGTAAATATACATATGAAGGTAAGCTGGTCGATAATAAACGTTCAGGTATAGGTAATCTGTTCAAGAATGGGCAGCTGATTTACGAAGGCGAATTCGCGAACAATAACCTGCAAGGCTACGGTAAGCTTTACTTGAACGGTAGTCTAGCCGTTGAGGGTGGTTTCAGAAGCAATAACCCGCATGGTCACGCAATTTATTATATGTCGAATGGGGAAGTTTATGATGGAGACTTTCTCAATGGACGTATGACAGGTCTGGGGAAGTTGTATCGGGGTAAAACTCTGCTATATGAGGGTGATTGGCTAGATGGCAAGATGTCAGGGGTGGGTGAAGTCTACGATGCATTAGGACGATTAACATACGCTGGGGACATCAAGAGCAATATTCGCGATGGATATGGCATTCAATATTCCAATGGGAAGAAGACATATCAAGGGTATTGGCATAAGGGTCTCATGCAAGGTCAAGGTGCATTGTTCGATGAACGAGGGGAGATTACCTTCATAGGCTCCTTCGTCAACAATGTTAAGGATGGATATGGGACTGCGGTTAGCTTCAGGATGACTCCTTGGATTTCTAATGGTCCTAATAATACGGTGATCACGGAGCAATTAGAGACAGCTGTAATGGATCCAGGAGAATACAAGAGCGATAAGCTGATTGCTTCTACAGGAGATAGTATTTGGTACACAGGGCAGTTCAACACGGATAAATTACCGGATGGACTAGGTAAGTTTTACAGATCAACCAGTACATTCACTTCACAATCGGGGATCCTAACTGATGTCGAGCTTTTCTATAGCGGGGCGGTAAAGGAAGGAAAGATGCATGGTCTGGGTAAGGCATATAAAGATGGTAGATTGATTTACGATGGCGAGTTCTCTGGGGATAAACGACAGGGAAAGGGCAAGGAATATGAGAATGGATTGCTTGTGTATTACGGTGATTGGAAGAATGAACGAAGAAGCGGCAATGGTAAGCTCTACGAGTATGTAGCCAACATCTCCGAATTCACCGGTAGAGGTACAGTTATTATTAAAGAAGGTGAATTTCAGCTAGGCCAACTTAGAACTACGAAAGCTGTATACAAATATATCGGCAGAATAGTGAATGGAGCAATCACCGGAAGTGGAAATCTCTATTTACTTGACCCTGCCAGTACAATTAGCTACTTCGCTCAATCGGGCCCCAGTGCTTACTATGGGGATTTTGTTGATGGTCTACGGCAGGGCGAGGGTATTATATATAATATGAATCTAACAAAGCAGTTCGAGGGAAGTTATGTGGACGACTTAAGAGAAGGGGCAGGTAAAGAATACACGAACGGTATGATTACCTACAATGGTTATTATCTGAAGGATATGCGAGATGGATTCGGTTTGTTATATGAGAATAGTAGACTTGTCTATGAAGGCTTCTTTAAGGAAAATAAGAAGCATGGGTATGGAAAAGAATATAAGAATGGAATATTAATCTTCGAAGGAGATTTCATCAATGACGCTCAGCAGAAGTAAACGAATGATCGTTGCACATAGAGGATGCTCGGGTGTAGCACCGGAGAATACGATGGCAGCCTTCCGGCTTGCTATCGCAGATCCACGTATATCGTGGATTGAACTTGATGTCCAACTATCCAAGGATGGAGTACCTGTGGTTATTCATGATTATAAGCTTAGAAGAACTACAGGTATGAATGGGGCTGTTAAGGATTATAGCTTCGAACAGCTATCTAAGCTGGACAATGGCTCTTGGTTTTCCCCGGAATTCCACAATGAGCGAATACCATCACTTGAGCAGGTTCTGAAGGAAGTTAGAGGATGTATTCATCTGAACATAGAACTAAAAACGAAGGATGATTTGTATCCAGGGCTAGAACAAGCAGTAATCGAATTAGTGAAGGCATATTCGATGGAGGCGGAAGTCGTCATCACTTCCTTCGACGCCCAAGCACTCAAGATAGCCAAACGACTTGCTCCGTCCATTCGAACAGGCTTAATTATATCTATCGTGCCAATCACGATAAGTGAGCAGCTACGTATGCTAGGAGCAGATCTCTTGTCTGTGGATTACCGCATTGTAGAGCCAGCATTTGTTGATCTTATGCTACAGTCGGGCTTCGATGTGATGGTATGGACGGTCAATGAGCAAGAAGCTATTGAGCGGATGGTATCTCGTCATCCGACAATATGGATTTGTACGAATTACCCGGAGCGTGCATTCCTATAACTGTTAATCATGAGTATCAATGTTCTATAGAATGTG
Source organism: Caryophanales bacterium UBA4100 (assembly GCA_002383285.1). Taxonomy (GTDB): domain Bacteria; phylum Bacillota; class Bacilli; order Paenibacillales; family UBA4045; genus UBA4045. The sequence goes on along the minus strand of DFXU01000078.1, from coordinate 687 downwards.
AATTATTCCTTTACAGCGTTCAGTATTGCATCAGAATATTGATCGCGTATTTTAATAATTTCAGGAAGCTTCTTCATGAATGCATCGACAACAAGAGGGTCAAAGTGCTGACCGCTCTCCTCCTTGAATAGGTTTAGGATTCGGTCAAGCTCCCAAGCTTGCTTATACACTCTATCGCTGCCTAGAGCATCGAACACATCAGCAAGTCCGGTAATTCTTCCGTATATATGAATATCTGTACCCTTGATTCCTCGTGGATACCCTCTTCCATTCCACTTCTCATGGTGCTCATAGGCTACAATAGCCGCTGTCTTGAGGATTCGACGGCTAGAATTTTTCAATAGATTATAGCCAATATCGGTGTGGGACTTCATAACATCGAATTCATCGTCGGTTAATTTCCCTGGCTTCTTCAATACTGAATCGGGAATGGCAACTTTGCCGATATCGTGCATAGGTGAGGCTAGCTTAAGTAACTCTGCTTCTTCTATATTCATTCCCAAGGCAAGGGCGATAATATAAGAATACTCAGCGACTCTCTTCACATGATTACCGGTTTCCTTAGAACGACTTTCACCGATCTCACCCATGGTCATAATTATTTCCTTCTGCGTTTCTTCAATCTCATTCGTGAGCATAACGGATTCAAGAGATTTTCCTGAATAGGAAGCAGCCAAGGTCAAGTAT
>DFXU01000009.1 GCA_002383285.1 Caryophanales bacterium UBA4100 | reverse complement strand
GAGGCCGCAATCCAAATCGCCAAATCGCAAAGACAGAAGCGTAATAAGAAGTTGACAATGGTTACAGTAAGCTCGATGGGGATGGATATCGAGGATGCAACTCAAGTAAAGTCAGATAATGGTGATGAGGGGATATCGATTGATAGGGTTATTCGTTTTCTCCGTCAATCTAAGAGTACTTATCAGGAAATGAGTCGACAAATCCGAGTACTAGAGAAAGCGCTTAAAGAAAGAGATGATGAGCTCATTCAATTGAAGAAAGAGAATGAAAGATTGTCTGGAGAAGTGAATGTCGTACAGACGGATTATCGAGTTATTAATGATGATTATCGCGCTTTAATTCAGATTATGGATCGCGCTCGTAAGCTCGCCTTTCTTACTGAAGAAGAAGAAGAACACAAGCAACGATTTAAGATGGACGCAAATGGGAATTTGGAAAGAATTGAATAATGGAGCTTGTTCAATACGATTTAGTATGGAGCAAGTTCTAGTAAAGCATGGATCCCAGTAAGCCTATTAAGGCATGAACTTGGGATCTTTTCTTTATTCTAGGTGTGCAGGAATTAGGTTAAATCTGTCGAAATATATACACGATGATGGTTGGTATTTATTAGGAGTGGAATCCATCATTAATCGATATTTTATGGTGGTGTGCCAATGGTATGGGATTGGTTACTAAACATCTATGCGGGAATAGCCACTTTCACATTCCTTCTTTTTCCATTAGTGTGGATTATAGGATATGGAATAACAGGCAATAAGAAGAGAGCCTCTCGCCTGGCGGCTGATATCACGATGATATTCCTGATTGGGTCTGTGGCGGCCTTGTATGATAAATTATTCGGTACTAGCTTCAAGGGCTTCTGGATTATAGTACTGTTCTTACTTCTCCTGGCAGGTTTTATTGGTAATGCTCAGAACCGTCTGAGAGGGAAGGTTGACCCTATTAAGATTGGTCGAGCTGTGTGGAGATTAGGATTTTTAGTGCTTGCTTTCATGTATCTTTTGTTCTTCTTAATCGGTATAATTATTAGTATAATCCAAATATAAGGTGATGCAGATGCCCGTACATAACTTAATGGAAGAATTAGTAGGAAGCTGTCTGAAGGAATATATGCTTCGGCATGTCGAGCTACAAAATTTAGAAGATGGGGAGTACGCCGATATTATGGCGATCACATTAAATCGACTGCCTGCTAAGTATGTATCTACGTTGAAGGGTGAGGTATTCGCCAAGACCCAGCTGCGAGCTCAACTAGAGAGTGATGTTTACAAAGAGATGTCCTATGCAATCGAGAAGGTAACTTCATTCAAGCGACATTCGGAATTTTAGTAATATCTATTGGTGATGCTGATTCGAGAGTGGTCGGAGTGTTTCCGGCCTTTTTTTGTATGACTATACTTTGACGATACTATCCGGGACGTGTAGAATAAAGTAGAATTTGCCAGTCTAGAAAGGAAGAGAGAGATGAAGCTTGAGCATATACATTGGAAACAGACTCAGCCATTAGCTGAGGATTATATAAACGGCTATTCTAGAGTTCAGGAATTGTTCGAATATAACCCTTGGTTATCACAGTCTATACACGATAGAGCTGCATGGCTAGACCAACAATCAAGATTATCCGCACCGAGAGAAGCTGTTGTTCAGGCACTAGAGCAATATAACCTCAGATTCTCAAACTCAACTCAGGCTTTAGAATCGATACATAGACTACGACAGAGTCAAGCTTTAGTCATTGTAGGTGGGCAGCAAGCTGGATTATTCACCGGGCCATTGCTAGTTATCCATAAGGCCATCTCGATTATTCGCGCAGCGAAGGAAGCGGAGAGAAGATTAAATCGTCCTGTGATTCCGATATTCTGGATTGCAGGTGAGGATCATGATCTGGATGAGGTCAATCATATTCATCAGCTGACACCACAATTAGCGCTAGAGAAAATAGAGTTAGAAAGCTCCAAGGGGCAAGTACAGAGAGTGCCGATAAGTCGCCTTGAGATTTCATCCACACAGTGGGAGCAAGCGCTTGAGAAGCTGGATGCTTCGTTGATGTCAACGGATTTCAAATCAGACCTGATGGCTAATTTACGTGCATTGTGTGTAGAGTCCAATACGCTGGTTGATTTATTTGCGGGGATGATGAATGTGTTGTTCGGCTCTGAGGGACTTGTATTGATGGACTCCGACGATCCGAATCTCCGACGAATTGAAGCGCCGATGTTCCAAGATTTAATCGAGAAGCAGAAGACTATTGGTCTTGCGCTCGAGAAGTCCAAGAACCAATTGATCGAACTAGGCTATGAGCCGCAAGCGGATATTCGTGAGGGTAATGCTAATCTGTTCGTTGTTTATGAAGGTGAACGGTTATTGCTCCAACGACAAGGTGATCATTATGTGGACAAATCAGAACGTATACGAATAAGTGAAGCTGAGCTTATAAGCTTGGCTCAGCGGCAACCAGAGAATATTAGTAATAATGTATTCACAAGACCGCTTATGCAGAATTATCTATTCCCTGTACTTAGTGCAGTGTTAGGTGGTGGAGAGATTGCTTATTGGGCTTTAACCCGTGAAGCGTTCCGTTCAATTGGAGATCAGATGCCAATTATCCTTCCTCGATTAGAATTCACTTTAGTGGAGGGAACAGTACAGAAGCAGCTAGGTAAGCTCGATCTATCTTTCGAGGATGCGGTATTGCATCTTGAGGAGAAGCGTGAACAATGGTTGGCCGCACAGGATTCGTTAGGGTTACCTCAGTTGTTCGGGAATGCGAAGGAACAATTCAATGCGTTGTACGGCCCCATATTGGATGCTATAGCCACAATTAATCCGGGTCTTCGTCAGCTTGGAGATACGAATAGACTTAAGATTATCGAACAAATTCAGTTTCTAGAGGCAAAGTCAAAGGATGGTCATGAAGCTCAATTCGAAGCGGCGCAGAGGCAATATGAACGAATTCGTCAGAGCCTTGTTCCACTTGGGAAGAGGCAGGAAAGAGTTTATAATGTTATAAGCTATCTGAACAAGTATGGTGATAGCTGGCTTAAGGAGCTTCTTCATATGGAGCTTGAATGGAATGGTAGTCATTATGCCGTTTATTTATAAAATATTAGATTAGAATAATCGAAATCGTTAGTCGCTGATTGAATATGATTTAATTTTGAGCCCTATAGGGCATAACTAGGAGGAAAAAATCATGAACGCTTTACAAACAAGTATAATTACTGATATTAAGCTTGCACCAGAAGGTCATCTGAAGATTGATTGGGTGAACCAGCACATGCCGGTTCTGAACCGTATTCGTGAGCAATTCGAGAAAGAACAACCATTCAAAGGATTAAAGGTTGCGATTTCTCTCCATCTTGAAGCGAAAACTGCATATTTGGCCAAAGTAGTTAAAGCAGGTGGTGCTGAAGTAACCATAACTGGGAGTAACCCGCTTTCTACTCAGGATGATGTTTGTGCTGCACTTGTTGAGGATGGAATTACCGTTTTTGCTAAATATAATCCAAGCCCTGAAGAGTATAAACAATTGATGGTTAAGGCACTTGAGAACAAGCCTGACCTTATTATCGACGATGGCGGCGATTTAGTTACGATCCTTCATGGAGAAAGACCGGAATTGATGGTGAATGTTCGTGGTGGAGCTGAAGAAACCACTACTGGTATTCTTCGATTGAAATCCTTAGAGAAGGACGGTAAGCTGGAATTTCCGATGATTGCTGTGAATGATGCCTATTGCAAATATTTATTCGATAACCGATATGGCACAGGTCAATCTGTATGGGATGGAATTAACCGGACAACAAATCTAGTTGTTGCAGGTAAGATGGTTGTTGTTTGCGGATATGGCTGGTGTGGTAAAGGTGTTGCGATGAGAGCTAAGGGTCTTGGAGCCAATGTCATCGTAACAGAAATTGATCCTATCCGCGCTGTTGAAGCGTATATGGATGGTTTTGCTGTAATGTCTATGCATGAAGCTGCGAAGGTTGGCGAGTTCTTCGTAACGGTTACGGGCAATAGAGATGTGATTCGTGGTGAACATTTCGAAGTAATGAAGGATGGAGCCATCCTATGTAACGCTGGTCATTTCGATATCGAGGTGAATTTGGTGGAGCTTGCAGCGTTGGCGAATAACAAACGTACAGTTCGCCGTAATATAGAAGAGTATCAGCTGCCAGATGGCCGTAAATTCTATATATTGGCTGAAGGTCGCTTGGTTAACCTTGCCGCTGGAGATGGTCATCCTGCCGAGATAATGGACATGACCTTCGCCTTACAGGCAATGTCATTGAAGTATGTAAATGAGCAATATGAGTCCATAGGCAGTAAGGTCGTTGATGTACCATACGAGATTGATTCACAGGTTGCATTGCTGAAGCTCGAAGCACTAGGGATGACGATTGATAAGCTTACTCCAGAGCAGAAGAGCTATCTTGAGAGCTGGACTGAGCACTAAGTCAATAGGACACCAATTAAACCCAACAGGGATTATCCTGTTGGGTTTTCTTATATGTGCCGTATTAATCTAATATACAAGCATCAAAAATTCGTCTATAATGAAACTTAATTTCATACAATGAAACTATAATCATTCGATGAAGAGGAGGCAACCTAATGTCGTTCAAATTTAATGGTGATGATCACATTCAATTGGCCGCTCCTAGAGATTGTGTGAATAGCACTGAACGGTTTTCAGATCGAGTCGATACCTATGTGAAATACCGCCCAAGCTATCCAGATGCTGCTATTAACTATCTGTACAATACGATTGGTTTGAATGCAACTTCGAGCATAGCTGATATAGGGGCAGGGACAGGAATCTTCTCAAGACTGTTGCTTGCTCGAGGCAGTAAGGTGTTAGCTGTCGAGCCAAATCAAGCGATGCGCGATGCAGCGGGGAAGGAATCAGGGGGTAATCCTCATCACCAGATCATATCGGGAACAGCTGAGGCTACAGGATTACCTGATGAATCGGTCGATTATATCGTCTGTGCTCAGTCATTTCATTGGTTTGATCGCTCCGCTACACAGTCTGAATTCCGTAGAATACTCAAACCAGGTGGTAAGGTCATATTAATATGGAATACTCGATTGACGAGCGGAACTCCATTCTTAGAAGAATATGAGAGAATGCTCCATGATTATGGTACTGACTATACCATAGTAAATCATACGAATATCACTAAGGAATCCCTGCTCTCCTTCTTCCGAGAAGGAGGGTTAATTGAAGAGCGTTTCCCGAACAGACAAGTGTTTGATTTTGCAGGACTCCGAGGTCGCTTACTATCTTCATCGTACTGCCCTAACATTGGGCAACCCAATTATGAACCTATGATCATTGAGCTTCAGCACATATTTGAACGGAATAATCAAGAGGGTACAGTGCTGTTCGATTACGAAACCCAGATATTCTGGGGAGAGCTGTAATAGACGAATGACGTGCATACAGACAGCTGAAGCTTGCAACATTCCATCAATAACCCCCGTCTAAGGTTTACAAATAGTGGTTATAGAGAGATGCCGCTACATAATATTAGAGGGGGTCACAGCTTATGGCTAATCGAATGAATGAGAAGCGGATATTACAGCGTTGGTGGGTATACGGAATAGGTCTTCTTATACTTAGTATGGTTTTAGTAGGATGTAGCTCGAGCAATAATAGTAATGCGGGAAACTCGAAATCAAGTATGGATAATTTCAGTAATGAAGCTAGTCCAGAGTCGCCAGCGAGTATGGAGTTTAATGAAATAGAGGCAGAAGATCAACGGGGAGATTCAATTGTCCAGTCGGATAGTAAAGAAGAGATGGATATCGCAACTGAAGAGCCTACTTCCGGCTCAGATAACAATACATCTATAGGTGCTACAGCTTCAGATCTTAGTGCATATGATCGCAAGCTGATCTACAACGCGAACGTGGTGCTTGAGGTTGAAGATTACGGCGACGCTCAAACCAGATTATTCAATATGGTAACATTAGCAGGCGGTTACATGTTGAATTTTAATGACATGATGAGTGAATATGAGTCTGGCGGCAACTTCGTTATTAAAGTCCCTTCTAAAGGATTCCATTCCTTCGTCAATAAGCTGGAAGAATTGAAGAAAGAGGATACCAAGGCTCAACGAAATATACAAGGTAAGGATGTAACAGAGGAGTATGTAGATATTGCATCCAGATTGAAGGCGAAGCAGGTTGTGGAAGGACGACTTCTCAGCTTCATGGAAAAGGCTACCGATACGAAAAATTTGCTGCAATTCTCCAATGAGCTTGCCCGTGTGCAAGAGGAGATTGAAGCGATTAAAGGCAGGATGCGTTATATTGATCAGAATGTCGCTTTCTCAACGGTGGAGATTAGAATGTATGAGAAGGCTGGTAAGGCACTGACGGTATTAGCGAAGAAGGATAATGTGCTCACTCGTGCCGGAGATGCCATGGCGGGCAGTGGAAAAGCGTTGCTTGCGATGTTCGAGGGAATATTCATTGTACTTGCAGGTGCTCTTCCAATTATAATTGTTATTGGCTTGATTGTTGCAATTATTTGGGTCATATATCGTAAGACAAGATATAATGGAACACGACAATCTATAGGTAAGTATGAAACCTCAATAGTGAACGATCAGGTCGATGATGAGCAAGCGGACAAGGAAAAGAATTAATTGAGATTCTATAAAAATATTTTTAAAAAAGTCCTGCATAATGCAGGACTTTTTCTTTTTGTGGAGAATTAGTATCGTTAAGTGGTGTAAAGTGGTGGGAAGTGGTAGACTCATAACTAAGAGGGGTGAGCCAAGGATGTTCATGGGTGAGTATCAACATAGCATCGACGAAAAAGGGCGGATTATTATCCCAGCCAAGTTTCGTGACTCACTTGATCAATCCTTCGTGGTAACACGTGGCCTCGATAGTTGTCTATTCGTCTATCCTGCTAAGGAGTGGGCTGTACTCGAGCAGAAGCTGAAGACATTATCTCTTATGAAGTCTGATGCACGTGCTTTCACCCGTTTTTTCTTCTCTGGTGCTACGGAATGCGAGCTGGATAAACAGGGAAGAGTAAATATACCGAATAATCTTAGAGAGCACGCCAAGCTAGATAAGGATTGTATTGTAATTGGTGTATCCAATCGTGTAGAGATTTGGAGTAAAGATATGTGGGAGCAATATGCACAAGCTTCGGAATCGTCATTCAATGAAATTGCTGAAAAACTGGTCGATTTCAACTTTGACTTATAAAGCCTGCAAACAAGTAGATATTCCCGAATTAATGTACAAGCACTGCAGTAAGTAGACTCCTAGGGGGTTACCTAACATGTTTCAGCACGTGACCGTATTGTTGAATGAAGCCGTTGCTGGCTTGAATATAAAGTCTGACGGAATTTATGTGGATTGTACGCTCGGTGGCGCTGGTCATAGCGATCTCATCGCACAACAATTGAGCGATGAGGGCCAATTAATTGCCTTCGATCAGGATATAACCGCCATTAACAACGCAGCGAATAAGCTTGCTTCTTATGGAAATCGTATTAAGTTGATCAACAGTAACTTCAATCAATTGCGACAACAATTATTGACGCAGCAAGTTCCTGTCATTAATGGCTGGCCAAAGGTTGATGGAATATTGTTGGATTTAGGCGTTTCATCTCCACAGCTCGATGATGCAGAACGCGGATTTAGCTATCATCAGGATGCAGAGTTAGATATGAGAATGGATCAGACAAGTGATTTATCTGCATTCGAGATCGTGAATGAATGGCCTGAGGACGAGCTGACACGAATATTATTCGAATATGGGGAAGAGAAATTCTCACGAAGAATCGCCAAACAAATTATTCATAGCAGAGAGTTAAAGCCTATCCGTACTACAAATGAGCTAGCAGAGCTAATTAAGGATGCGATACCTGCAGCAGCTAGGAGAACGGGACCTCACCCCGCTAGGCGAAGCTTCCAAGCGATCCGGATTGCTGTTAACGATGAGCTAGGTGTGTTGAAGGAAGTACTGGAGCAAGCAATAGAATGTCTAGCCCCTGGAGGAAGATTGGTGGTTATTACATTCCATTCCTTGGAGGACAGGATTTGCAAGCACTTTTTTGCGAAATTTGTTGAAACCTGTAATTGTCCGCCGGGTTTTCCTGTCTGTGTATGTCAGAAAGAGAAGATTGTTCGCCTTATCAACAGAAAGCCTATTGTACCTAGTGTTGAAGAGCTTGAACATAATTCTCGGGCAAGATCAGCCAAATTACGTATAGCCGAAAAAATCTAATCCGTTTGATTTACGATAAAGGGGGTCCTGATTGTGTACTACGAAGGAAATTTGGCTATAAGCCAGAAAAAAAAGCCGCGGGTAACTTATAAGGAAACGAAGCGAATTGTGAAACGCAAGAGGGCTATACCAACACAGGAAAAGCTTTTGTACTTATTTACTATTGTTGTGTGTGTGCTAGTCGCTGGATTGCTTATCTTCCGCTATGCGCAAATCTATGAAGTCAATGCGAAGATGCAGCAGATGGAACAACAAATTCAGAAGCTTGAGAGTGAGAACGAAACCTTGGAGCTAGAAGTAAATTTGCTCCAGGATCCGAAACGTCTGATTGATAAGGCTAAGCAGCTTGGATTACAACCCTCCATCGAGGAAGACATTAGTGAGATTCCCCTAGGCTCGAGAGTAGCCGGGACAAGTCAAATCGCATTAAAGAAATAAGGGGCTGACTTCGATATGGGCAGAAAAATCAGGGTACGATCCTTAGTAATTGGGGGGCTCTTCACCCTTCTTTTTCTTGCGATGACTATGAAGCTTTACTGGGTACAGGTTGTAACCGGTGCTGAGCTGTTGGATAAAGCCGAGGTTTCCTGGAGTAAACAAAAGGTGCTTCAGCCGATTAGAGGATCTATCCTTGATCGGAATAATAAGATTCTGGCTCAGGACGGCGAATCATTCACAGTAGCAGTCAATCCATTGCTTATTGATAAATATAAACAGCAATCTGAAGTGGTGGGCATGTTAGCGCCACTATTAAATATGAATACACCTGATGGTCTTAGTAAGCTGAATGATCGTGTGACTTCGAAGCGGGAGGATGGCAGATACAAGGATCAGGTGGAAATTCGTAACGAAGGCTGGAAGATAGATAAATCAATAGCTGATGAAATTAATAAACAAATTGAGAGTCTTGGTTTGAAAGGCTCTGTAACATTACTGGAGGAACGGAAGCGATATTACCCGACAAACCAACTGGCTTCGCATATTCTGGGTTATGTGGACAAGGAGAATCAAGCAAGAACTGGCCTTGAGCTGGTTTATGATGAATTTCTAAAAGGCACACCAGGAGAAATTAGCTACGAGAAGGACCGATTAGGTTATCAATTGCCTGAAGGACAGGCTACAGTAACCGTGCCAGAGAATGGCAGTCATGTGAAGACAACGATCGATCGGCAAATTCAACATTATATTGAAGAAGCGTTGGAGAAGATGAATGAACAATTTCATCCTAAGGGCGCGATGGTTATTGCCGCTGATCCGAATACAATGGAAATTCTAGGTATGTCCAGCCTGCCTTCCTACAATCCGAACACGTACTGGGATTTTGCTGATCAAGGGGATTTCAAAAATCATAATATTGCTTCACAATATGAGCCTGGTTCTACGTTTAAGATTGTTACGCTAGCGGCTGCTGTGGATCAAGGTATATTCAAGCCAGAGGAAACCTATAAATCCGGATCGATTAGGGTGCCTGGTGCAACAATACGTGACCATAATAATGGTAAAGGCTGGGGAGAGATTACATACCTTGAAGGGCTTAAGCGTTCGAGTAATGTAGCTTTTGTAAAGCTCGGATATGATGGTCTCGGGAAAGATAAGCTGCATGATTATATTGAGAAATTCGGATTTGGGACAACAACAAGTATTGATTTGCAAGGAGAAATCAAAGGTAATATTAAATTTCACTATCCAAGTGAGGTCGCTACTGCTACCTTCGGTCAGGGTGTGGCTGTTACTGCCATACAGCAGGTGGCTGCAATTTCTGCAATAGCCAATGGCGGTAAGCTGATGAGACCTTATCTGATGAAGGAAATCATTGATCCAGTTACGAATAAGGTGATTAAGATGACAGAGCCAGAGGTAATCAGACAGGTAATATCTGAAGATGCAGCTAAGCAGGTAAGTGGTTACTTAGAGCAGGTTGTATCTGACCAGGAGATCGGTACAGGCCGTCGTGTATTCATAGATGGCTACCGGATTGCCGGAAAGACCGGTACGGCACAGAAGTTTATCGATGGCCAATATGCAGAAAGCAAATGGGTTGTTTCCTTTATAGGTTATGCTCCTGCGGATAACCCACAGATTGTGTTAAGTGTCATCATTGATGACCCAGACATTGGATCGGACTCGAATCGAAGCAGTGAGGTATCTGCTCCGGTATTTAAGGAAATCATGGGAAAGAGTCTAAGATACTTGAATGTGCCTAAAGAGAACACATCAACCGGTGTTACTCAATTACTTGATGATAGTGGCGTGCTTATGCCTGATCTTAAGGGTGTTAGCACATCGGAAGCGAAGGATTTATTAGATCGAATTGGTATCGATTATGACTTGATTGGTAAGGGACAGAAGGTACTGCAGCAGCAACCGATGGCTGGAACGAGAATGGGTCTTGAGCAAAAAGGTTATGTATTAACAGCACCACCCAAAGGACTGAGCTTTCCCGATGTAACTGGTCGTTCGATGCGTGATGTCGTCGAGGTGTGCTCGGTTTACGAGGTCAGCTGTACACTGCTGGGTGAAGGCTATGCAACTGCACAGAAGTCAATTGGCACTACGTCATCTCAATCTCTTGAAATTAAATTTGAGCCTTATAAGCTAAAGGCCGCTGAACAAGACCATGTGGCAATTAAAGAGAATGAGGATGAATAAGAACTGCAGGGAAGTAGTGTGTGTAGCGACTCCGTTGTCATAAGCTTGTTCTATCTCTGAATCCTATAGAATACGTTGATATGAAACGTATTTCAGTCTATAGGACGATGGAGGTATGACAGGATGAAAGTATCCAAAGCTTCGATGCGGCGCCGATTATTCATTTCACTCATTATTGCTTCTCTCATTTTCTTGGCAATGATAACTCGACTAGGGTATGTGCAAATATGGAAGGGCTCTGAGCTATCAGAGCGAGCAGAGGATTCATGGAGGCGTAATATTCCCTTCACCGCAAAGCGTGGAGAGATCCAGGATCGTAATGGAACACCACTAGCGTATGATATAAGCTCGCCAACCGTAATGGCGGTTCCTGTACAAGTGAAGGATGCCAGTCGTACAGCTAAGCTGCTTGCACAGAAAATAGATATGTCGGAAAAAAAATTATATGACATGCTAGTTAAGAGAACGTTCATCGTAAAAATCCAACCTGGTGGTCGTAAAATCACAACTGAGAAAGCGCAGGAAATACGAGATCTGAATTTGCCCGGTATTTATGTCGCTGAGGATCATAAACGATATTATCCGTATGGTGGATTTGCGGCTCATATTCTTGGCTTTACAGGTATTGATAGTCAAGGGCTGACTGGTGTAGAGCTCGAGTATGATGAATATCTTCGCGGGATTTCGGGGAATGTATCCTTCCTAGCAGATGTTCAGGGTCGCCAGATGCCAGGCTCTACAGATCAATATACGAGCCCCCGAGAAGGCTTAACCTTACAATTGACAATCGACAAGCCCATTCAGACGATTCTTGAGCGAGAGCTTGACCAAGCGGTTCTGAACTATCAGCCTAAGAATGTGATCGGTATCGCTATGGATCCTAATACAGGTGAAATACTAGCTATGGCTAGCAGGCCTACGTATGATCCCGGTAATTACAAAGCCTATTCATCTGAAATATTCAATCGAAATTTACCGATTTGGATGACATATGAGCCGGGTTCAACCTTCAAGATCATAACACTCGCAGCAGCACTAGAAGAGAATAAGGTTGATCTAGAGAATGATCATTACTTTGATAAAGGTTACATTGAGGTAGGTGGTGCTAGACTACGTTGCTGGAAGAAGGGTGGTCACGGAGATCAGACCTTCTTAGAGGTGGTGGAGAATTCTTGTAACCCGGGTTTTGTTGTAATGGGACAGCGACTAGGCAAGGAGAAGCTGTTTGACTACATTACACGATTTGGTTTTGGTCAGAAGACGGGCATTGATTTAGCAGGTGAAGAGAATGGTATACTGTTCAAGCCTGCTCAAGTTGGACCCGTTGAATTGGCGACAACCGCATTCGGTCAAGGTGTCTCAGTAACACCTATTCAACAAGTGGCTGCTGTCTCAGCTGCAATTAATGGTGGAAAGCTTTATACTCCTCATGTAGCAAAATCTTGGTTAAACCCACTTACAGGTGAGGTGGTTGAAGATATCGAGCCGGAGCTTGTACGTCAAGTAATCTCCGAGGAAACCTCTAAGGAGGTTCGACTTGCACTAGAAAGCGTTGTAGCTAAAGGAACAGGCCGGAATGCGTTCATTGACGGGTATCGGGTTGGGGGAAAGACGGGTACAGCGCAGAAGATTATTAATGGCAGGTATTCTGCCAATGAGCATATCGTATCATTCGTAGGTTTTGCTCCTGCTGATGATCCACAGGTTGTCATATACATCGCTGTTGACGACCCGCAAGGATTACAATTCGGTGGATTGATTGCCGCTCCGATCGTTCGTAATATTATGGAAGATACACTTCGCTATCTAGAAATCGAGCCTCGCAAGGATCAGCTAGACAAGAAATATAGGCCTGAATTAGGAGAGCGTGCTTATGTGGAGGTGCCAGATCTAGTCGGTATGACGGTCAACGAGATCATTCAGGATTTGGGCAGTAGCTTGAATCTAGCAAGAGCTGGGTCGGGCAACCTTGTCATAAGTCAAGCTCCTAAAGCTGGAACAAGAGTGCAGCAAGGCTCAACAATTCGTGTATTCCTAACAGAACAACCAGCAAAAAAGGAATAGAAATTGGGATATTAGTGATATAATCTATGAAGTAACAATTATTAATTATGAGGAGTGATCCTTTTGCGATTAGTAGAATTAGCTGATTGGTTGGTGGCTTCTAGGCTTGTAGGGGATGGGAATATAGAATTCCATGGCATACAAACCGATTCCCGGAAGGTGCAATCAGGAGATTTATTTATTTGTATCTCAGGTCTGGTGCAGGATGGTCATCTATTCGCTGAGGATGCTATTGCTAAGGGAGCGGTTGGATTAGTTTTGGAGAGAGAAATTCCTAACATGCGAGTGCCTCAGATATTTGTGAAGGATTGCCGACAAGCGATGGGTGTCATAGCTAGTCATTATTATGGCTATCCTAGTCAACAATTGAAGCTTATTGGAATTACCGGTACGAATGGGAAGACGACCACTGCATTCATCATTGATCACATCCTAATCGATTCAGGCTTTCGGACTGGACTGATGGGGACAATTCATACACGTATTGCAGGTCGAACCATTCCGACAGAACGAACAACAGAGGAAGCACTAGAATTACAACGAACACTTCGGCTGATGGTAAATGAAGGCGCTAAGTTCTGTACTATGGAAGTATCAAGCCATGCGTTAGAGCTTGGTCGAGTAAAAGGATGTCGTTTCCGTACTGCACTATTTACGAACCTGACACAAGACCATCTAGACTACCATCGTACGATGGATAGCTATCGAGATGCGAAGGGCTTATTATTCTCGCGATTAGGTAATGAATACGGACCGCATACGAACGACCGACAGTTCGCAGTATTAAATGTGGATGATCCTGTCTCTCAACGATATGCCAGCTTGACAGCTGCACAAATAATAACCTATGGCATAGACAATGATGCTGATGTTCGGGCAACCGATATTCATATATCAATTAAAGGGACTTCATTCACATTGAACACCTCCTTCGCTGGTTCAGCTAAGGTTCAGATGAAGCTAATCGGCAAATTTAATGTGTATAATGCGCTTGGGGCGATTGCATCAACTTTGATAGAAGGTATTCCATTAGAGCAAATTACGCATAGCTTAGAGGAGATGGAGTCTGTAGATGGGCGGATGCAAACCGTTGATGCAGATCAGGAATTTCTTGTACTGGTTGATTACGCACATTCACCAGATGGACTGGACAATGCACTTAAGAGTGTCAAGGAATTCGCTACACAGCGCATCATTACTGTATTCGGCTGTGGTGGTGATCGGGACCGCACTAAACGGCCGATTATGGGTCGAATTGCTGCGGAGTATAGTGATTATGTGATCCTAACATCAGATAATCCACGTTCAGAAGATCCCGCGGCAATCTTAAGAGAAGTATCAGAGGGTATTATTGCAAGTGGCTTTCCAGAGGAATGTTATGAACTAATTGTGGATCGGGCAATGGCAATTGAGCATGCTGTCAGGATGGCACTACCACAGGATGTTGTATTAATTGCTGGCAAGGGTCATGAATCGTATCAAATACTGAAAGATCGAACCATTGACTTCGATGATCGAGTTGTAGCAACGAATGCGATAAGGAGCTTATCCTAGATGATACAGAGAACATTGGAGCAAATTTGCAGCATGATCGATGATGCGGAACTCCGTACACCTATACAAGCCCTTAAGGTTGTAGGTGTAAGTACGGATACGCGTACGATAAAGGATGGGAATTTGTTCGTTTCACTTATTGGAAGTCATTATGATGGACATGAATATGCATTGCAGGCTTATGAGGATGGAGCAGTCGCTATTGTTTGGCAGAGAGACCACGATCCTGCGACTATTCCTGTTGAAATTCCTTTAATCCTCGTTGATAATACCTTAGAAGCGCTTCAGCAGCTTGCTGCAGCCTATAGAAATCAGCTCTCTGTTCGTGTTATAGGAATTACTGGAAGTAATGGTAAAACCTCAACAAAGGATATGGTTGCCTCGGTAATGGCCACTCAATTCCGAGTTCACAAGACTAGAGGAAACTTGAACAATCATATCGGTCTGCCACAAACCCTATTACAGATGGATGAAGCTACTGAGATTGCTGTTGTTGAGATGGGGATGAGTGGTCGAGGTGAGATCGAGCTGCTATCTAAGATCGCCTTGCCAGATGCAGTAATTATCACGAATGTTGGCGAAGCGCATATGCTTCAGCTAGGTACTAGAGAAGAAATTGCAAATGCGAAATTCGAGATCATAGCAGGACTTCGTAGTGATGGAGTGCTTATTTATCTTGGAGATGAGCCATTGCTGCAGCAGCTCGTTGAAGAGAACGACCAGCAAGGTGCTCAAATTATTACATTCGGTTTAGATGCTGAAGTCAATGATTATTATCCAAGTGAGATTCATGTTCAGGCGGATCGAACGAATTTTGCAGTGAATGTGAATGTAAAAGGTAACTCATCACCGCTAACCAAGCTTGCTATACCGCTGCTCGGACGTCATAATGTGATCAATGCGCTTGCTGCTATTGCTGTTGCCCAATGGTTCGGACTGAATGAAGTATTAATCCGTTCAGGCCTTCAACAGACGGTTCCTACCGGAATGCGCATAGAACTGCTTCACGCAAGCAATGGACTATCCATTCTGAATGATGCTTATAATGCTAGTCCAGCATCTATGAAAGCAGCCATACAATTACTAGATGAGCTTCAAGGCTATCGGCATAAAATTGTGGTATTAGGTGACATGCTAGAGCTAGGACCACAATCGGAAAGCTACCATCGTGATATAGGGAAATTGTTGAATTCATTAAGTTTTTCCTATATATTCACATTCGGTGAGATGGCCTCTTATATTGCGGATGAGTGTCGAGCTATGTATTCACTTAACCGTGTGGTTGCAACCAATGATAAAGCTGATTTAATTAAGCAGGTAGCAGCAGTAGCGATGCCACAGGATATTGTACTGGTGAAAGCCTCCAGAGGCAAACGGTTGGAAGAGCTAGTTGAAGCATTAATGAGCGGATAAGGCTAAGAATAGAAAAGTTATATTCTATGCTGATCAAGAGATATCATAGCTGATTCATAGAAAGAGGGTACCATCTTGGATTTTACCGTTGTCATGGTTACTATGGGAGTAGCGTTCCTACTGTCCATCATTCTGGGGCCTTTATTCATTCCCATACTTCGCAAATTAAAATTCGGGCAGCAAATCCGTTCTGAAGGACCACAAGGGCATCAGAAGAAGCAAGGGACCCCCACGATGGGTGGGATTATTATTCTGCTTGCATTATCGCTTGCATTCCTGCGCTTTTCCGATAAGAATCTAGAGTTTTACATCTTATTGGTTGCAACTCTAGGGTTTGGTTTGATCGGTTTTCTAGACGATTATATTAAGATTGTGTTCAAGCGGTCTATGGGGTTATCTGCCAAGCAGAAGCTGCTTGGGCAGCTTTTATTCTCTGCGGTTATTTGTTGGCTCCTTTACAGCAGTGGGCATGATACCACCATTTATTTTACCCCACTAGACTTTTCCATTGATCTTCAATGGTTTTATTATCTGTTCATAGTGATCTTTATGCTTGGATTTACGAATGCCGTGAACTTTACAGATGGACTGGATGGACTGCTATCAGGGACCGCTGCTATTGCTTTCGGAGCGCTGGCAGTTATTGCCTTGTATCGAACAGAGCCAGAAGCTGCCATGTTCTCTGCTGCGATGATTGGAGCTGTTCTTGGCTTTCTAATCTTCAATGCGCACCCTGCTAAGCTATTCATGGGGGATACGGGATCACTAGGAATTGGTGGGGGATTAGTAGCCGTAGCGATTTTAACGAAGACGGAAATCCTGCTTATCGTTATTGGCGGCGTATTTGTAATCGAAATATTATCAGTTGTTATACAGGTGATTTCCTTCAAGACAACAGGCAAGCGTGTATTCAAGATGAGTCCGATTCACCATCATTATGAATTGTCCGGTTGGTCGGAGTGGCGGGNNTATTACGTTCTGGTTTGTTGGATTGGTGTTCGCGGGACTAGGAATATTTTTGATCGAGGGGTTATAGCATGAAGCATCCAGCTAATTATCGGAATGAAGAGGTTGTAGTTCTTGGGCTTGCCAGGAGTGGACAGGCAGTAGCTAGAGTTTTTCATGAGCTCGGTGCTATCGTAACTGTGAATGATCAGAAATCTAGAGAAGATTGTCCAGAAGCTGAGGAGCTGGAAGCGCTCGGTATTCAAGTAATCTGCGGAGGGCATCCAGATGGCTTAATTCACCCGGATGTGAAGCTGGTTGTCAAGAATCCGGGAATTCCTTATCGTGTGCCTCCAATCTTGAAAGCTGCAGAACTGGGAATAGATATTGTTACGGAGATTGAGGTTGGCTCTTATCTGTGTCCTGGCCCGATTATTGGGGTAACTGGATCGAATGGAAAGACAACTACAACAACATGGATAGGACTCATTCTAGAGAAGGCAGGGTTGAATCCCATTGTTGCAGGTAATATTGGGCGACCACTATGTGAGGTGGCTAAGGAGAACACTCCTGGACAATGGTTGGTCGTGGAACTGAGCAGCTTTCAGTTGAAAGGAACAGATAAATTCAAACCTAACATCTCCTGTTTATTAAACGTCTATGAAACCCATTTAGACTACCATGGCAATATGGAAGACTATATGGAATCAAAGGCAAGATTGTTCGTGAATCAGACTGAAGCTGACATAGCCGTTGTAAATTGGGATGATAGGGAGTGTAGAAGGCTGTCTGCTCATGGGCGTGCCAAGCTATTCCCTTTCTCAGCTCAAGAGATACTACCTTATGGATTATTCGTTCAATCAGGTGTAATTACATATAGAGATCAATCAGGTGTAATCTGGCCTATTATCCCAACATCCGAGCTCGGCATAACAGGTAAGCATAATCTGGAGAATGCACTTGCAGCAGCAGCAGTAGCGATAGCGGCAAATGTAAATATCAGTATGATTTCGCCAGTTTTACGTGAATTCCGCGGCGTTGAGCATAGGCAGGAATTTGTTCGTTCTACAGATGGGATTCAATTCTACAATGATTCGAAAGCGACAAATTCATCCGCTACAATGAAGGCGATGGATGCTTTTGAAGCCCCTATTATATGGATTGGCGGAGGACTAGATCGGGGCTCCGATTACATGGAGCTTCTCCCCTATTTCGAAAGCAGAGTGAAAGTTGTCGTTCTAATAGGCGAGACAAGATATAAGCTGCAACGAGTTGCAGAATTAGCACGGTTGGGATCAATTGAAATCGTCGATACTGCTAATAGTGTCGAGGATACAATGAATGAGGCAGTAAAGCTTGCATTTGCATTCGCAGAACCTGGAGACGTGATTCTCTTCTCCCCTGCATGTGCAAGTTGGGACATGTTTACCTCTTATGAACAACGTGGACGCATGTTTAAAGCATCGGTGCATAACCTTTAATAGAGCCTGTTCGTAGTTATTCATTTATACCTCGGGCTCGAATCTGTCCATCGCCACTTGCTGCATGGATTGTAGGAGGTCCACGGATGACTAGAGCTCGTACTGTACCAGACTTATGGATTATCATTCCCACCTTGTTGATTTTGACTATAGGCGTTATCATGGTTTACAGTGCAAGTGCTATTCTTGCATTTCACGATTTTGGCGACAGCTTCTATTACTTGAAACGTCAGCTGATCTTTGCTGTATTGGGTGTTATCGCTATGACGGTCACCTTGCAGGTGGACTATCACGTATGGAAGAGAGTAGCGAATATAGGATTAATCGTCGGTTTCATCCTGCTAGTAATTGTGCTCATTCCAGGAATTGGTGTTGTTCGGGGAGGTGCAAGGAGCTGGTTGGGTATCTCCTCATTCGGAATTCAGCCTTCTGAATTCATCAAGATGGCTATGATTATATTCATGGCAAAGGTTTTATCCGAATCGGATTCACGCATTACTTCCTTCAACCGAGGATTGCTTCCGATGCTGCTTATCCTAGGAACTGCTTTTGGCCTAATTATGCTCCAGCCTGATCTTGGAACGGGCTCAGTGCTGCTAGGAGCAACCATGCTGATTATTTACACTGCTGGTGCTCGACTATCTCACTTAGCTTGGTTAGGTGTAGTAGGTTTAGTAGGCTTTGCAGGCTTGATCGCAGCAGCCCCATACCGACTGCAACGGATTACTTCATTCTTGGATCCTTGGCAGGATCCACTCGGTGCGGGTTATCAGATCATACAATCGTTATATGCCATTGGTCCTGGCGGGCTTGTTGGACTTGGATTAGGTATGAGCAGACAGAAGTATAGCTATCTGCCAGAACCACAAACCGATTTTATATTCTCTATCATCGCTGAAGAGCTTGGATTTATTGGTGCGGCAACTGTACTTCTCCTCTTCTTATTATTAATATGGCGGGGGATGCGTACAGCGATCACAGCGCCTGATAGCTTTGGCAGTCTACTTGCAACAGGTATCGTTGGAATGATCGCTGTGCAAGTCATCATCAATATAGCAGTAGTAACGGGGATGATGCCCGTAACGGGTATTACGCTACCTCTGATCAGTGCAGGAGGCTCCTCACTTACATTGATGTTAACGGCAATCGGTATTCTGTTGAATATATCTCGATATGCAAGATAATTCGTATGAATTGAGGGGGGGTATGGAGAGCGTATGAGAACAATAGTGCTAACTGGCGGTGGTTCGGCAGGTCATGTTATTCCGAACATCGCACTCATACCTTCATTAATTCAAGCTGGCTGGGCTGTTGAGTATATAGGGTCGGTATCTGGAATTGA
>DFXU01000050.1 GCA_002383285.1 Caryophanales bacterium UBA4100 | reverse complement strand
AATTCCAGAGGAAATATTAATAAACATCATAACCCATAATAACCAGAAACGCTTGGTTTTAACAGCCTCATTCGCTGTCATGTAGGCTAGGTCTTGCTTCAACTGAACAACCTTACCGGAATTAACCAACTTCTCCATCTTGGCAGGCATCCATCCTTCAGGTGGCTTAGCTATATAGGAAGCTCCGCCTAGCATCAGAATTAAGTAACTTGCACCAAGAATGTAGAATGTAGAGGATATACCCACAGATTCAATGAGACGAGCTGCAATAGGACCACAGATGAGAGCACCGGCGCCAAAGCCCATAACGGCCATACCTGTAGCAAGACCACGACGGTCTGGGAACCACTTCACCAAGGTAGATACAGGTGAGATATAGCCTATACCTAGACCCATACCCCCGATTACACCGTAGCTCAAGTAAAAGCCTGTTAGTGATTCGAGTTGGATAGATAAACCCGCGCCAAGTAGTCCAGATGAGAATAGAACAGCAGCTACGATGGCAGATTTACGAGGTCCATACTTCTCAACAAACCTACCGAATACAGCTGCTGAAGCACCTAGGAAGAAAATTGCAATCGTAAAGGACAATGCCACTTCCTTATTATTCCAACCAAGTGAATCTGATAACGGATTTTTAAATACACTATATGCATACGCTGAGCCTATGGATAAATGTATCATAACTGCTGATAATGCGATGAGCCAACGGTTTTTTTTCAATTCAAGCACCTCTCTCCAAATTCTCTAAGTTAGTATTAAGGAAGGTTTAACTTTAATCTTTCCTCCCCGCCCTTGAAATATAATACTTAGTATAAAGTAGGAATAAAATATTGTATGTGATATTATTCACATGTTATGTTTCTGAAATTGTCCATCTTTAGAAATTGCTTCTTCTATAGAAATTGTGTCCAGCTCATGAATGCGTCATAACAAAAAAGAAATGACTCCTGATATTCGGAAGTCATCAATAAATGAATGGTATATGAGTAGATTACTCTTGAGCTACCTTCTCAATCGGGCTCAGCGGATAGTATACCGTTCCACTGCATTCATTACATATGGTCACATAACAATCAGCCATTTCCTCTATCTCATGGTTACAGGATGTACAGGTTTTCGGTGATAGCTTAAGAAAGAAATCTGTCATAGGTGTCATCATCATTGTCATCCCCTCTAAGTCGTTATTAGCTACAGTATAGCATTATATCCGATGTTGTGTAAGCGGTTTCTCGTGGTTATAATACCCATATTGACTGAGCTAGCTGGATAGATAATCGATATTCGTTTGTAATTGCTCTGCAAGCGGAAAGATATAACGTTCTTCCCCATAGAAGTGATCGAGTATCAATTGGTGCGCATTCATAAGCAACGAGATAATATGCCTAGCCTTTGCCTGATGAATCGGTGCTACGGACTTGCGCAATTCATCAAGGAAAGCCTCCATATATTGCATAGCAAGACGGTGATCCTCCTCGATCAGATCAATCATTGGTGGGCTGTCTGCAACGAGATCAGCAACCATCGGAAATAAGGCTTGATCCTCCCAATCCGCGTGCTCCTTAAGCTCTACTAAGAAAGCTTCCACTCTTACTTTGAGGTCCCTGAGTGTAGCGAACCAATCGGTATCAGGTCGACCAAGTCGAATAACCTCCTCAATCACTACAAATTCCTGTAGCTTGTTTCTTAGCTCGACATGCTCTTCTTCTAATTGATCTAGAGCTCTGGTGAACTCGATGGTTGGGTGTAATGTTGCTGTTCGGATCGAATTCTGATCATTCGTCATAGTGAATTCCTCCATATCTAATGACTTCATATGATTAGTATAAATTACACAAACATCGGTGTATGTGATAAAATTCACAATAAAAAATGTATATATACCTACTTCCAGTGAATATTAAACTCGGGGGTAATCATATGTCATTTTGGAATCTATTTAATAAAAAGCAACATTCCAACAAAAGTATCGGCGAAGCTGTTAGTACGAAAAAGCCTGACATTCACCGTGAGTTAGAAGCCAATCTTAACGATATTAGACAGAAGCTTGGTGACAGCTCTGATCTCATCATACGACAGCTAGAATGTGGTAGCTCACGGACTGCTGCTGCAGCTGTATATATGAACGGATTAATCGATAATGAGATACTTGACGATTTTGTTACGCGCTCTAAGGAGTTTGAAGTATCTTCTCATACAGAACAAACGATAAAGAACAGTGAGGAGTTACGATTATCGATTCTATCTGGGAATACAATTATTCTTATTGACGGCTGGGCTGAAGCCTTATGCGGCAATACAAGAGGTGGACAAGTAAGACAGGTTACAGAACCGTCTACTCAGGTTGTTATCCGCGGACCTAAGGAAAGCTTTACTGAAACAATCGGCACTAATGTTGCTCTCATTCGCAGAAAAATTAAAAATGAAAATTTATGGGTAGATACCGTGCAAATCGGTAAAGCTACTCAAACGGACGTCTCCATCATGTATATCAAAGGCATTACTAACGATAAAATCGTGCAAGAGATAAAAAAAAGACTCAACAATATCCATACTGATTCTATTCTTGAGTCTGGATATATCGAGCAGTTCATCGAAGATAGCAATTTCTCATTGTTTCCAACTCTATATAATACGGAGCGACCAGATATAGTAGCCGGCAATTTGTTGGAAGGCCGAGTCGCTATACTTGTTGACGGGACGCCTTTTGTCCTAATAGCCCCCGTATCATTTTTTATGTATTTTCAGTCTGTAGAGGATTATTACCAGCGCTTCATCGTTTCTTCAATGATTCGGATACTCAGATACATAGCATTGCTCATCTCCTTATTCGGCCCATCCGTGTACATTGCTTCTATTACCTTTCATCAGGAGATGATTCCAACCCAATTACTTATCAGCTTGGCAGCCCAACGAGAAGGCGTTCCCTTCCCTGCGCTAATAGAGGCCTTAATCATGGAATTTACCTTCGAGATTTTACGCGAAGCCGGGGTACGTATGCCACGCGCTATAGGTCAGGCGGTATCCATTGTAGGTGCCCTAGTATTGGGGCAAGCTGCCGTGCAAGCAGGCATTGTATCGCCAGCTATGGTCATCGTGGTTTCTATTACTGGAATCTCTAGCTTTACAACTCCAGCGTTCAGTATGGCGCTATCCGTTAGAGCGATTCGCTTCCTAATCATGCTCTCTGCTGCTGTGATGGGATTTTACGGTATAGCAATCCTTAGCATTATCCTTATTGCACAGATGTGCGGCCTTCGTTCATTCGGCATTCCATATATGACACCTCTTGCTCCGTTTATTCTGGAGGATCAGAAGGATACACTCATCCGATTTCCGATGAAATTCTTATTCTCTCGACCACGGCTTATTAGCCAGAAGAATAGTATGAGGATGAATGAGGATGAACAGCAAGGAGGTAACGCGAATGAAGGCTAAATGGACAATCCATAGCGTTCTTCTTGCGGTAATAATAGTTCTTCTTACAGGATGCTGGAATAGCAGAGAGCTGCAAGAGTTAGCCATTGTCTCAGCTATTGGTATCGATATCGTACCAGATAGTAACGAATATCGCGTTACCTTCCAAGTTATTAATCCAGCAACCATATCTACGACGATGGGAGGGGGAGGGTCATCGGGTAACATTGCACCCGTGACCATCTATTCCGGAACGGATCACACGGTGTTCGGAGCCCTGCGTCGAACATCTCAGAAGGTACCAAGGCAGCTTTTCTTCGCACATAGCCAGCTATTGGTCATAGGTGAATCCCTCGCTAAGAGCGGAATGAATGAATTATTTGATTTATTCGATAGATCCCATGAGATACGCCTCAATTCCACCGTTCTTGTATCAAGAGGCTCCGATGCACAGTCCACATTGAGTCTACTCGGTCCTCTAGAGAAGGTTCCAGCTCACGGTATTGTTGGTAGATCAAAAATTACATCAGAGATATGGGCAGAGAATATAGAAGTCCAGATTATCGACTTAATTCAATCATTAACTGGTGTAAGCGAATCAGTCATCAGTGGCATTCGAATCATTGGGAATGCTGAAGAAGCTGGCAAACTCGCTAATTTAGAGGAAACCAAATTGAAGCCTTATCTTTCTATGAGCGGGATTGCACTGTTCAAGGATGGCAAGCTAAAAAAGTGGATGGATGGGCCGGAAGCTCGGGGTACTACGTGGATTCGAGATGAAATGAAAGGTACTAGTATCAATATCGATTGTAAGGAAATAAAAGAAGGCATTGCCGTCGAAATCATTCTTTCGAAAACAAAAACCTCTGTGGAATTCCATCAGGGTTCACCGATTTTCCATATTCATATCCAGGAGGAAGGGAATTTAACTGAAACCAAGTGCCCCATCGATTTTTCTAAGAGAGAGGAAATAAAAAAATTAGATGAAGAGCTATCCAAAGTAACGAAGAAAGAGGTTACGAAAGCTATTAATGCCGCTCAGAAACAGAAAAGCGATATCTTCGATTTCGGAGGAATTCTGAAACGAACGGATCCGAAGGCATGGAAGGAAGTGGAGAAGGATTGGGATACTCTGTTTGCTAAAGGCAAGGTTGACGTTCAAGTAGATGCATTTATTCGGCGTACTGGAATGAGAATGAAACCATACATGAAGTAATGTGTAATATTAACGAAGCTATGAGGTACACCTTAATGGGAAAAAAGATAATTAGTCCAAGTCAATTATTGGCATTTATATTGTTATTTGAATTTGGTACTGCACTTGTTATCCCTATAGGTTTAGCGGGTGGACAAGGGGTATGGTTATCCATACTTATCGCTATACCTGGCGGCATTCTGTTATTTCTTATATACGATTACCTATTCCGTCAGCATCCCAATATGATCATAAGTGGCTATGCAAGACAAATTCTCGGTAAATATATTGGCTGGCCATTAAGCTTATTATATATTCCTTTCTTTATGTACATCGCATCTAGGAACCTTCGCGAAGCAGGTGACTTGTTAGTTTCAGCCTCTTATGATCGAACCCCCTTGTTTGTGATCAATGCATTCATGATCGCGGCTGTGATATATGTACTGTCCAAAGGAATCGAAGTGTTTGCCCGATTAGCCGAAATCTATCTGCTGATTATGATATTTCTAGGTATAATTAGCAATGCCTTAGTTATATTCTCTGGATTAATCGATTTCAACAATCTGCTTCCGTTGCTTGGAGATGAATGGAAACGGATTTTAAGCGCGGCTTATCCGAACATTTGGTTATTCCCATTCGGAGAGCTTGTCATTCTTACCACCATATTACCTCATTTAAATAAAGGTCAGCTGGCCAAAAAAACAGGTGTCATTGCAATCATTATCAGCGGACTCTTATTAAGCTTCACGCATGCACTAGAGATCACAGTTCTCGGTGGAGATACTTATTCTCGAGCTACCTTCCCTCTGTTTACTGCAATCAGCCTAGTGAATATTGCCGACTTCATACAGCGTATGGATGCGCTTGTCATGCTAACATTAATTATCGGTGTTTATTTCAAGATGACCCTTTACTGTTATGCAGCGGCAGCTGTAGCGAGTGATTTATTCAAGCTTAAGAAAGCACACCAAACGGTTGTACCTATTGCCGTCATAGTTCTATTCTTCTCTGTTATATCAGCTGGAAGTTACCCAGAGCATGCAGAGGAAGGAATGATATCCATTAGTGCAATTTTACCTGCCTTTTGCGTAATCATTCCACTGTTACTGTTTGTTGTACATATCATACGGAAGCGATTTGGTCTTTACCGTTAGCTTTTTTGTTTTCTTTTTCTCATAAATGTAATAAAAGCTGTGATAAACGGAAACGTCAAGAAAATGAATATGATCAAATATTCCTGTAAGGTTGTGGTCGAGAACGAATCGCTTAACACCTGAATGGCCTCAGAAAGGCTCAATCCAGAGAGCAGATCGACGGCTATCAGGAAAGAAAGGCTTAAACAAATACAAACAAAAAACAGGATGACTACCTTCATATCATGAACATCTCCTAGGTTGGCAGACATATTATTTCCACATCTATTGAAAATAATCAGCTTTTCGTTCTTCAGCCAACCGGATAAAGGAGAAACCTTCATTCATTACGATAGAATGCCCTAAGCGGAGCTTGCAGCGCTACATAGCCCGATTCATATAATCGACGATACTCTTGATGCCTTACTTGGTCTGGCTCCACATGTTTAACTGTGACGCTTGCTGCTGCGATTACTGCTTCCTCTGCTGATGCATAGATTCCAGCACCAACACCTGCACATAGTGCCGCACCTAGCAGACTCGCCTCCTCAATAGGTGGAACCCTTAATGCGCAATTCAGTACATCGGCCTTAATCTGCAGCCATTGAGGATTACGAGTCCCGCCACCCACGACAACAAGCTTACTGAATTCACGTCCTGATATAAGCTGCGCCTCCTCACGAATGGTCTGTAGCTGGTAGGCAGTACCTTCAAGCACGGCCTTGATCAACTCAGCCTTACCGTGAGATTTGCTGAGGCCAATGAATGCAGCTCTTGCACTGGCATCAATATTAGGTGCTCCACTACCTGATAAGTAAGGGAAGTAAAGAATACCCGTTGGATCTCCCTTCATCTCTGCAAGCCATGTAAGGATCTGTGCATATGTAAGCTCAGGATCACCCAATATGCCACGAAGCCACTCCACAGAACCACCAGAAGCTGAATTACCTCCCATCCAGAACATGCGGTCCTCCACTACGTGACAGCCATACGACAACCCAGATTCGAATTCTCTGCGACCCAGCTTCTTGCTCTCAAGTGTACCGACTAATGTCTCAGCTGTCCCCATGGAATCATAAACAATATCCGGCGTAATCGCCCCGACAGACAGAGAGGATACCACATGATCATGACCAGCTATACATACTGGAATGTCTTGCGATAGACCGAATGATTGTGCCAGGTCGACACGCACATTCCCAAGAGGCGTCCCAGCTGGATAAACAGCAGGGAATACAGCAGGATCGATGCCACAGCTCTTAATCCACGCTTCATCCCATGATTTCGTCTCAATATTGAACGCGAATGTCCGTGCAGCCAAGGAGTAATCGAATGCCATAGCACCGGTTAATCGGTAAGCTATATACCCTGAGGCTGACAGCCAGACGGATCCTTCGAATGCGGAAGGGTTCCGCTCCTTAAGCCACATTAGCTTCGGTAATCCGAGCTTAAAGCTGCTATGTATGCCTGCGGCACAGAACCGTTCGAATAAATCAGCTTCCTGCGCTATCCATTCAGCTTGCGGCTGCGAGCAAGTATCAAACCAAGGCATGAATATCGAGCGAGGCTCGCCTGTCTGACGATTAACAAGTAATCCACTCTCAGCCATACTCGTAATACCTATTGCACCAATGCGTACTTCACCATGACTACGCTCACTCGCCTTCTCGATCACCTCGCGGATCGCCATGGCTATCATATCCCACATCTGATGAGGATCATAATAGGAGAATCCCTCTGGATCACGATGTGTTACCGTAGGTGTAGCTGCCGTGGTAACCGGTGTTCCATCCTCCTCGAATAAGCCAACCTTCGTATTCGTCGTACCTATGTCAATACCCATAAGCAGCATAATTGATAAGTCCTCCTAATTGTAATGAACTAAACGATTAGTCAATAATAACACCTTTCACTCCAGTTTCAAAAATCATCAGTCTGTACCTCGATAAGTCTCCACATAGCTCACTGTACTTACATCACCGTATTCGGCTTCAATTAAGATATAGTCTTGAACAAGCTCTGATCTCCTATGTTCATAAACCTGATAATTAACGGCTATCACACCATCCGCTACCTCAATATGATCTAGCTCAACGGAATCAAGATCATCGGAGGAGGATTTGATTAAGATGTATGTTATGCCGCCAATCATCGTGTGCGCCTTCTGCCAGCCTTCCTCTTGCATGAGCTCCTCAGCCCATCGTTTAGGCTCAGCGGCTAATTCCTCAACAGTCTTCAGTACATATTGCTGCTTGAAAGCCACATTACCATTGACGTAAAAATCCATATAGCTTGTCACAACCCAGAAGGGCTCAGGCTCATATCTTCTCTCTATATCGATCTTATATATAGAATCATCTCTCATGATCACCAGCAAGGTCCTTGGATTTACAGCTTCACTAATGGTGCGATAGGACTTAATCTCCTTATGAAGCTCACTCCCCACGAAATGCTCCAATGCAGATTCATAGGTCTTGTGCAATGGATGTGCAGCAAGCGCTTGCAGCTCTTCATCCTCATAAGCTAAGACCACTGCCGTATCATGTACCGAGGAGAACGCTTCCAATAAACTATCTACGTTGCGCTGATATTCCCCCGTATGCAGCTTCTCTGGCTCGGGTAATGGGAATCCAATGTCCTCCTTCTTCATCCAGAACTCTCTTCCGCCACCGGTCATAATCAGCGCATAATCCTCTTGAACCTCAACAATAACACCTCTCATATTGTTCTCTATCATTATGGGTTCGGTTAATGCTTGCGGGTCAAATTCGAAGCTCTCATAAACCATTGTGCCGATAAATATAGCTACTCCATTGTTAGCGGACATCCGGTTAGCTTCGGTGATTTCCTCTGAGTCCAATTCCTTAATCCAGCCTCGATTATTACACGGGCAATCATAGGTTGGAATTGTAACGAATAACCATCGTTCGTCATCCGTTGTTGTTGCAGCATACTCAATATTAACGAGTGTCCCTGGCAGCATTTGATTCACCAGCTGTGCACCCAAATGAGGCCAGGCTAACAAATCAAGCTCTTTATTCACTAACCTTCGCGACTGCTCATAGCTCTCATAGTTAATTGGAATAATCTCGCGTTCTTGTTTAACGTCATCTACCTCAACTACATCAACTGCCTCAGATTCGGAAGGCTCTTTGGGTTTTACCCCGACATCCTCATCCTCACACCCAGCTAGCACAATCAACATCATCATAAGAACCATCAAGCTGACCCAGGCCTTTTTCACGTCCAAAATAAAATCGCCCCCCTAGACTATAGACGCTACGGAGGGCATAAAGTTTTATTCAATTCATGCAATGACTACATATATGGAGGATCCCACTTCTTCTTACGCCAGCCCAAGGTCTGCTCAACTACATTCATATGACGATCAAATTGAATATCTACACCGAATGCTAGATGACTGTTATGCCAGAATCGCACATCGCTCCAATGAACCTCATATCCTTCACCGTTGCCTCGCACCGTGCTGCATACATGAACACGCTGGGCAAAAGAAAGAAAGGCCCTCACCCCATCCATCCCCATCGTGGCTCGAATGATCTCGTTACTCTCTTCCTTGGAGTAGATGTCTTCGACCTTGACCCTGCCTGATCTGATCGTCCCTGTGTAGAAGCATTCATCCGTCTCCATCACGAAGCTCCACTTCAACCAGTGAAGGGTAGGAATCACATGGCAGATTCCCTTAGCCCCAATGTGCTGAGACACCTTCTTCACTAGTGCTTGATGCTGGATAAATCGGATACCAATATATATAAAGGTGATTATATAAACCCATAGGAACATAGGCCCGGACGCATATCCAAAACCAAACCATAGAAGTTGTCCCGCCCCATGAATGACGAATAGGAAGGGCTCGAAGATCGCAAGAATATCCAAGTGTACCCACCTCTTCTTCAATGGACGAAGGCATTGCACGCCATACGAGTTCAGCATATCAAGGAATACATGTAAGCTTACACCTAGGAAGCTCCACAGCAGCATGGTTGGCCAATGATTATGAATGCTGAACATGGGCACCAGCAATATAGTAATGATCACAGGCCATATAATCAATCCAGGTAAAGAATGTGTAATTCCCCGATGGTGTCGATTATATGAATTCATTCCCTTTAGTCTGAGTATGGCATCGAAATCTGGTGCGTTCGAAGCTAGAATCGTACCTATCATTACTGCTGCAGCAACATCTGATTCATTCAGAGATGGATCAATGGTTGCCAGACCTCCAAGTGTAACTCCAAGCAATATATGGCTTGCAGTATCCATTGTAGACACCCCCTATTGAATGACTGATATTAAGCTGGACATTGCTGCTGCTTGGCTTCCATCTCCCATCGATCATCTACATTAAACCAATAAAACCATTGATCTGGTGTACTGAGAATCATCTGCTCAAGATATACATTCAAGCTGTTGGTCGCTTCGGTATACTCATCCTTCTCAAATTGCTCACTTAACTGTATAGACTCACCGAACTCCATATGATGCTTAAGACCAAACATTCTACGGCTGAATAAGGGTATGATCGGGACGGAATAATTAAGAGCTAGCATAGCAGCACCGCCCGGACTACGAGTAGAGCGATTGAATAGCTTTGACATAGGGAATACATCCCGCCAGAAGTCACCTAGTAGAAAGATAACACCGTTATTGCGAAGATGCTTCCTCAATGTATTCAGCATGGCAATGGGAGGTGTACGATCATAATCCAAACCATGACAGCCAAGCTTCTGGAAGGTTAGGTAAATCGGGAGTAATGGCTCACTAGCTGCTGTGGCAACCGCCAAGCAATGATATTGCTGAGATAACCACCAATAATAATAGAAGAAGTTGCCCGTGTGGGCAGCGAATATGATAACACCTTTATTCTGCTGTAAAGCTAGCTCTATATGGTCTCGACCCTTAATGTGAAAGCTATTCGATAATACGTCTGCTCGATGAGCTTCCCTCCCATCCTCTGCAAGATGTGGGGCAACGATAAGCAGCTCATACAAAGTGATAGCTAGATGTCCGAAGTAGGCGGCTCCTCTTGCGAATACTCGAGGAAATCCGAAGCCGAATCCAAAGCTGCCTAGTCTACTCCTCAGCAGCTCTCTCATATTACGCAGTATTCTTCGACGCAAACTCGCGAATGCAACGAACATAACCATCCCCGCAACTGAGCAGATGAACACAATGATGAAATCAGGCACATGTTGCAAGATTTGTCTCGCCTTCCTCAAGCGACCTTCATCCGCAGTCAGCTGGCCTATCCACTCATACATGCCGCTCACCTCCGTTATGAACGATCTAGGAAATGCTTCTTATATCTACGTGTAACCTTGCTCGTCTCCAAGACGATGAGGAAATCTACTGTATCGAAAATATGATCATAAGCTGGATCCCCGCCAATCTCGGCACCAAGCCACTGATACCCTTTCATCAGCGGTGGTAGTCTCCGCATGATATCCCGTTCTCGACCCTCTATGTCATACCACTGTAAGCCTTCGATGCGATGAGTAGACAGGGGGTGTATACCAAACCTTGAAGTTAATACTTGCTTATATAACAACAGGCTATATATCTCATTCAATTCCCCTAATGATTTCATATGGACACTCGCACATCCAATTAGGTTGCGATAGTCATGCTCAAGTGTGTAAGAAGCGATACCCTCCCATAGCATATGAATCGCTCTTCCGCCTCGATAGGCTGGATCAATACAGCTGCGTCCTAGCTCTAATGTATAAGCTCTGAGATGCTCAATTCCGGCTAGATTGAATTCAGATTCTGAATAAAACGATTGATTCGGTGACGTTCTTCTTCCCGGTAACAATCGATAGGTGCCGATGACATCATTCGAAGTGAGATTCTTAACGATTAGATGCTCACATCTATCATCGTAATCATCCCGCTCTAGACGAGCATCATTTCTTAAGCCTAAATTATTCTCCTCTTCAACAAACACGCGATATCTCAGTCGAAATGCCTGTTCAAGCTCCTCAGTAGTATCCGCAAGCTTCACGATAAGCGTCTGGATTCCATCAATAGTTGATGAATGAAAGCCTTGCTCTCCCAGTAAGTAGTCTGGAGTTAGATTTGCCACAGTACTCATCCGCCATCACCTTTCCCCTCGAATGTTGAATACAGATCACAATCTTATAAGGAAAGTCTAACAGCGAACATTTAACTCCATGTTTTGCACATATAAAGAAATTGTAATGAAAAAAAAGACCCCCGAAGGGATCTTCCGATGGTGTTGATTTAGATCGTTTCAACGCCGAACAACAAAATGTGAATGTTGGATCGTCATAACAACAATCAATCATTTGTTTAGCATGAATAATGATCTTTAATCGGCTGTTTCGTTAAATAGTCCAACGGAACCACACCTCTCTTCACCATCGTACTTAGTTTGTACAGAATACTCATTACTATACACATTATTCACTTAAATCACGATTAAATCGCCTGATATATTCCTAGCTGCCATTCGAGCATCTTCCTTAGCTTTTGCTAATATAGCTTCTGCTTGATCCGGCATCATGGCTGCACCTTCAATAAACACACTTTGATAATCCGTTATTCCAAGGAAGGTGGCAATCCTCTGTAAATAACGGTTGGAGAAGTCCAAATCTGCGCCAGGACCTTGTGAATAGATCCCACCAGATGATTGAATATGAACAACCTTTTTATTCTGCAGCAGCCCAACGGGTCCATTCACCGTATATTTAAAAGTTTTTCCAGCAGCTGCAATATTATCAATATAGTCCTTCATCTTGGAAGGAAAGCTGAAATTCCACATCGGGGTAACGAATATATAGTGATCCGCTGCCATAAACTGATCTACGACCTCACCCATCCGTATAATTTTAGCTTGTTCTTCAGCGCTTAGCTCACCAAAGCCTTGCCCAGACTGGAGCTTTCCCCAGGCATTTAATACATCCTGGTCAATGGCAGGAATATAAGTGTTATATAGATCTAACACCGTAATTTCGTCTGATGGGTTTAAAGCTCGATACGTTTCTAGAAATACTTCACCCACGGTTAAGCTGCTAGAGCCCTCTTTCGCTTTAGGATTTGCTGTTACATATAATAACTTTTTCATCACTAATTCCTTCCCTTCTTAAGAGCTCACTTACTCGATCCATGTAGCTTGATTGCAATTTGCAATTGTAAACGGTCATCTGCGTCCTCTAAATCTATTCCTAATATGCTACGAACCCTGTCTAGTCGATATACAACCGTGTTGTAGTGTGTGAATAATGCTTCTGCAGTCCGTCTCATATTACCATTGCATTGGAAATACACTTTGAGTGTATCGATTAACAGAGTTTCATGCTTGAAATCGTACTCTCTTAATGGATGGAGATATCTCTTCATGAATTCTAATAGCTCCGGACCATCTGGGATGAGGTCTAGTAACGTATAAACACCTAGCTTTGCATAATCGAACCATTCCCCTTGTAAGGCGAATCCTCTACTTATTATTACTGTACGGCGTGCTTTCACCCAGCTTTCTTGAAGCTGTTCAGAGCTATTCACCGTGGGTCCCGCACAAATGCTGAAGGATCCAGTGAATGTAGCTTGAAGTGTACGAACGATATCGCTACGCCGCTTATCCTCCTGGTCTAATGTACTTCCTTGTGGTGTTGAACATATACACGCTAATTGATCGTCTATAATCGTCAGTAGCATACTCACATTATTCGAAGTAGCTCTACTCCTGATCTTCGTTAATCCAGCTCGTAATAAACCGATATCAGGTGTATTCCCCTTCCAATCCAAAATTGCTGCATGATAAGCCGTTCCAATGTCTAATGGGCAACCACATGCTTCTGCTCTTAACTGTAGATCACTACGTGTTACAATCCGCCCAACTAACCAATCATGTAGAAATTGATCAATATATTTGGCTTCGACATTCCGACGTGCGTTCCGATTAGCCAATTCAAAGCCTGCTAACATCCCAACTCTATCTATAGTTAGTGTGTCTAAAGCGGTTAATTCGCGATTGACCTCGAATACGAACAAAGCTGCATATTGTCGGTTCCTCTCTGAAACCTCAATACCATAAATACGCACCTGACGATCGGTTAATGTACAGAAGCTTAAGCCCAGCTTCCCCTGTTGACGAAGCTGGACCCAATTGATTGGTGGATCTACATGCTCAAGCATGACCTGAAGTGTATGAGAGGAATGAGGTCGATCCGAGCTATCAATAAGTACGATTGGATTATTAACCGTACGCTCCAGCTCATCTAGGAATGCATATAGTCCTCCATCGGATAGCATGCTTTGAGAAATTCGATAGAAGCGATCCTGAAGCTCAGCGATCTGATCTGATTCTCTAATCAGCACACGCTCCATGACCTCACGAACAACATCAGAGAACACGGTTGGAGGTGGAAGCTCTATAAGAGGAAGACCATATTCATCCGCAAGCTTCAGCACCCTTGCGGGAACCTCAGCAAGATATCGTTTGGTCTTAATACCGAATGCAGAGACACCCTTCTCCGCAAGCTGAGGAATTAGCTCCGCTAACGCTTCAGGATCATCTCGGAAAGGATAGCCCGTTGTCATTAGGAACTCGCCAGGTCGAACCCATTGAATGACATCTGGTACCTCCATCACGTTCACTCGACTGACACTCTGTCCTAGACCACTGTGACCCGCAAGCACAATCGAGCCACGTAGCGGAGATATTCGTAATAGATCGTGGCTGTTAAATTCCTTATTATCCTTCTCGATTAGCTATCACCTCCAACTGCTCAATAAGCTCCGCTGTCATGGATGTCCAACCAAGAATCCCTCCCTGCTGATGTACCATTCGTATGGCAGACTCTTGATCGCGTGCATCGAATGCTGCCGTAGCATCCTCAAGCATTAAACATTCATATCCACGATCATTCGCTTCACGCAACGTTGTATGCACACACACATGTGTAGTAACTCCACTAACAATTAGTGACTCCACACCACGTTGTTGTAGAATCGCCTCTAACGGTGTTGCATAGAAAGCTCCCTTGCCCGGCTTATCAATAATCAATTCATCGGATAGAGGAGTTAGCTCTTCGACAATGGCATGCCCCCGTTCACCACGAATGAGAATACGCCCCATCGGACCTAGATCTCCAATCCCCGCACCCTGAGCACGACTACGACTCAGCTTGCTCGGCGGACAATCTGACAAATCCGGAAGATGCCCCTCTCGGGTATGAATAACGAGCAGACCCATCCTTCTCCAATGCGCTAATAGCTGCTGGATCGTTGGGATAATTGCATGAGTCGGCGTAATGTCATTACCTAATAATTCGCCAAAGCCCCCAGGAGTACAAAAATCGTTCTGCATATCAATGATAAGCAAAGCCGTCCGTTCAGGAACGAACCTGAACGGATTAGGCTTTGCCATAATTTCAACATACCTATCCACGTGTAACACCAGCTTCGACAATGAACGTATCGAAGAATCGATTCGCTGGAACATGATCTCCTGCAGGTAAGAAGATACTAACTTGCTCCGTTGGGATGATATCATCGTTCTTTACAGAATGGATGGTTCCTGCAGGAACTTGGAATGTATCACCGGCTTTGAAGGAGAGCCACTCTCCATTACATAACAGCTTAACCTTACCCACAGTAATATGAATGATCTCAGCTACATTATGATAATGAGGTAAGACTTGACCACCGAGACCAATTTTCTCCCACAGAATAGAGCTAACTGTAATGCCAAGTGCATCTGCAGTCGCAGCGTTCACGATCTCCTTATGATACAATTCGGGATGGGGATGAATGGGTGACCAGGGTAAGCTCTCTCCTTCTAAGACAACGGTTTTTGTAGCTGTAATCATATGTGACTCCTCCTGAATTTTTTAGTTGTTAGCATCCTGTATATTTCACTAGATGAATGAATGAAGCGTACTTATTACACTTGCCGAGTCAGATACAGCTCCGAAAACCCCACCCTGCATCGTAACCATACTGAGTGCTGCTAAGTGGTTATTGTGATCGGTTGCCCCCGTGCAATCCTCTAGA
This sequence comes from Caryophanales bacterium UBA4100, assembly GCA_002383285.1. Taxonomy (GTDB): domain Bacteria; phylum Bacillota; class Bacilli; order Paenibacillales; family UBA4045; genus UBA4045. Next base: position 72,573 of record DFXU01000050.1, on the reverse strand, counting down.
ATGAGGCATTCGTATCCACGGTCATTCGCTTCACGCATTGTCGTGTGAACACAGACATCCGTAGTAATACCTGTCAGTATAAGATGGGTAATCCCGCGCAAACGTAATATCATATCAAGATCAGTAGCGTAGAAGCTGCCCTTTCCCGGTTTATCAATGATAATCTCACCTGATATGGGTGCTAACTCATCAATGATTTCCCATCCAGGCTCGCCTCTTACGAGAATCCGTCCTGTTGGCCCGGTTGAACCGATACCCGCACCTATCTGTTCACTACGCCACAGCTTGTTCGCTGGTAAATCTGATAAATCAGGTCGATGGCCTTCTCGTGTATGAATAACGGTAAAGCCCGGTATCGTTCTCACTCGTGCCAATAATTCTTTAATAGGAGCTATCGGTCCTGCTGTTAAAGACAAGTCATACCCCATCCGATCCACATATCCACCTTTACCGCAGAAGTCAATTTGCATATCAATTATGACTAATGCCGTATGCTCTGGTACCATTGCCCCATCATAGGGCCAGTTATAGGGTCTGGCTGTGATCATGATTATTCACCCCCGAATTCTGATGTAGCTTAGTTTCTCATTCACTTATATGCTCTTACTGGATGAGAATCACTTAGGAATGCTACCAATTACACCTTCCACCAAATAATCTATCGACTCAAGTGCTGTGACTTCAGGTGTAACACCCTCTTCTATCTTAATCGCACCAGACTGATCCTTAATCGGCCCTGCAAAAGGATGCATCGTTCCCGCAGCCATCTCCGCCTTCTTCTCCTCAACTAGCTTCTTCACATCGTCTGGAACCTCAGTACCAAATCCAGTTAGCTGTACAATATCCTCTGCCATCATGCCGCGGAATTGACCATCATACGGGCTGCCGTCAAATTTACCCTCACTCGCAACCTTCACCATATCAACGAACAATGTAGGCCAGTTCCATATCGAGCCTACGATCCAACCCTTTGGTGCTAATTCGGAAGCATCCGCATGGTATCCAACGGACATTACACCGCGTCGCTCTGCCGTTTCAATGACCGTCTTCGTGCAATCCTGATGCTGTGTTAGCACGTCGATACCCTGATCAATCATGCTGTTCGCCGCATTCGCTTGCTGACCTGGATCACACCAGCTGCCCGTGAATACGACCGTTGTCGTCGCATCCGGATTGACCGATTTCGCTCCTAATTGGAAGGCATTCACATTCAGCAATACCTGCGGAATCGGAATGGACACAATATAACCTAGCTTCCCTGACTTGGACATCTTACCTGCTGCTACGCCTGCCATATATACCGGCTCCCAGATGGTGCCGAAGTAAGTACCGAGATTATCCGCCGTCTTCAATCCACCTTGGTGGAAGAACAGTACATCCGGGTGACGCTTCGCCACATTCAAGGCCGGATCCAAGTGACCATATGACGTTGGAAAAATAATCTTAGCCCCATTCCGAATCATCTCCTCCATAACACGCTCAGCCTCTGCAGTTTCAGGCACATTCTCGGAACGAAGTATTTTGTAATCGGGAAAAGCCTTTTCAACAGCCTCACTACCGATATAACCCGCTTGGTTATAACCATAGTCATCCTTTGCACCTACGAAAATAAATCCGACGGCTTTACCACCTGTACCCGGCTCTGTTGCATCACTCGCTGCTGTTGCCGTAGTTGGCGCTTCTTCATTGGTTGATGCCACCTCGTTATTACCACAAGCTGTAATGAATACCAACACGAACACCATTGCGACTACTAAACCTAGCTTTGCCATTGTCCCATTCGTCATCTTCGTCATCGTAAACCCTCCCAATATGATTAATTGCCGCACTCCTATTTCTCTCTTAATCACTTTTGTTATGCCTTAACTGCACAGCTTCCCTTTATTCTCATCCGCATCTATGACACAGCGTGCTAACCACCCCCCGATCCGGTGAATACGCCGCTTAAGGCTTCAGGTACCCGACTGACTCTTCGTCTCTCGACTATGAATAGAGCAACAATCGTAATTACATATGGTGCCATGAAAAGCAGATAAGGCGACACATCATATCCCTGCTGCTGCACGATCAGCTGTAAAGCCTGTGCACCACCGAACAGGTACGCGCCCAGCATTGCCCGTATTGGGCGCCAAGCAGCGAAGATAACTAGCGCAACAGCAACAATCCCTTTTCCCTGCGTCATATTCTCCACCCAAGTGTGGGTATACGCGATGGACAATTGAGCTCCACCAATGCCTGCAAGGAATCCTCCAGCTAATACAGCCATGTATCGGATGAATTTCGGTGAGAGTCCATTCGCATAAACCGCATCCTCCCTCTCCCCTGTCGCTCGAAGTATAATGCCTGACCGTGTCTTGAATAGGAGATACCATATAGCCGGTACAAGAATGAAGGAGATGTACGTTAATGGATCATGGTGAAAAATAATGCGACCTATAAGCGGAATATCCGACAATAGAGGAACCGCCCAGGGCTCGAAACCATGAATCTGCGTCTGTACATAGCCTCTTCCGAAGAACGCAGTCAGACCCATTGCGAAGAACATCACCGTCAAGCCTGATGCAAGCTGGTTAGCATTCCGGGTAATGACCAGGAACGCATGGACTAACGACATCATCGCTCCACACAGGCCGCCTGCTAATGCACCCAGCCATGGATTTCCTGTCCATGCTGTTACTACGAACGCCCCGAGTGCACCGCTTAACATTGAGCCCTCTGTCCCAAGATTCACGACACCTGCTCGTTCGGCGATTAACTCCCCCAAGCTCGCATATAGGACCGCCGTTCCCGCTCGCACTGTTCCTGTTAATAAATCAACGATCATGCCTTCGTCCTCCTTCCCATAATGAGAAGTGCAAATAGCACAAGCGCCATTAAAATTTGAACCGATGATGCGGGTAAGCCGCTATTCATCTCCATGCTACTGCCCGCCACACTAATCATCCCGATGATGAAGGCGGTGACGACTAAGCGAATGGGGTGATTCCATGCCATCCAAGAGGCTAAGAAGCCCAAGTATCCATAATTCACACCAGTTGTTGGTCGCAGGCGCTCCTCAACTCCAGCAATCTCGATCATTCCAGCTAATCCGGCGATCGCGCCTGCTGCAATCAATACACCTAGCTGTATAGCCTTTACATTAATTCCTGCCTGCCTCGCCGCCTCTGCATTACCACCGACCGTTCTAATTCGAAATCCAAGTCGCGTATGATAGATAACAAACCAGACCAAGAGCGCTACAGCTATTGCTATGAAAATTCCAATGTGCGCTCGACTGGTTATGGAGAAAGTAGGAAGTCTAAGCTGCTCGGCAACGGGAGGTGAGAAGGGCCAGTTGAAGGATGCGGGATCCTTCAGAATACCTTGGCAGAAAAATCCGATTGTGAAGAAGGCGATATAATTCATGAGAAGCGTTGTGATCGTCTCATTCATATTTCCTCTGGTCTTGAGTATCCCAGCAATACCTGCCCATATGGAACCACCCATAGCTCCGAATAACGCCATTAATGGCAAACCAAGAGCACCTGGCAAATCTGACAACAGATATACCGCTGACCAGGTTGCCACGAGTGCACCTAATGCCAGTTGACCCTCACCACCCACATTGATCATACCTGCCTTGGCTGGCAGCGCGGCTGCCAGGGCTGTTAATATGAATGGCGTGGACTTTATGACAACCTCACCAATGCCATACCAGTCACCGAAGACGGACCCGAGCATCGTTCCATAAAGCTCTATAGGATTTGCACCTGATATCAAGAGGAATATAGCGAATGCTGCAATTGGAATTAGAATCGTAGCCGTCCATTGTAAACTAGGCCCTGGATGGCGGAGCTGTGAGGTTAAGACTTTCATGCAGATTCCCCCTTTAGCATCACACGACCGATTGTATGAACATCGGTTTCGAGTGGATGGTAGGGACCTAGCAGCTTACGGTTAGCTAATACAACTAGGCGATCCGACAATTCGAATAGCTCAGTTAGATCCTCTGAGATAAGTAGTATGGTCGAGCCTTGATCTGCAAGAGCTGAGAGGATTTGTTGAACCGCCTTCGTAGTGCCAATATCTAAGCCACGGCTAGGATAGCTTACTAGCAGCACACGCGGATTGCGAAGTAAAGCTCTAGAGAGCACCATACGTTGAATGTTCCCGCCAGACAGCTCACTTGCTGAACGTGCTGGATCTGCAAGCTTCAATCTTCGAACATCCTCCGATTCCTCCAGCATTCTTAATGTAGTTCCCCAATCTACACCGAGCCCTCTTGGGGTCATCGGCAAACCACCTAGAACCATATGTTCAAGAATCGAGAAGCCTGGAATAACCGATTCCTTCACAGGATCCTCGGATACGAATGCCATACCCATCTCTAATAATGCTGCTGGTCGCTCATTCGTTATATCCTCGCCATCTAGATGAATGTGACCTGTATGTGTGTGTCGAAGACCGAATAGAGTTTCCACTAGCTCTCGTTGACCGTTCCCCGAGATGCCTGCTACTCCAACAATCTCCCCACGGTGCAAGAAGAGATTCACATCCTCAAGCACAATCTGACCATGGTCACCGCTGACTGTTAGTCCATTTACCTCCAACAAGCATTCACGGTGTGCCTCGTTCTTACGCTTGACACTGGGCATCGGCTTAGCGCCCATCATGGTTTCGACTAGCTGAGATTCCGTGAATCCCTCATCCTTCGTAGCACTTAATGTAACCTTGCCTTGGCGAAGAACTGTTACACAATCTGCTACGGCCATCACCTCCGCAATCTTATGCGTGATGAGCAGCACTCCGTAGCCATCCTTCTTGAGCACATGAATCATCGCCAAGAAAGCATCCACCTCATGAGGTGTAAGTACACTTGTCGGTTCATCGAAAATCACAATACGAGTATCCGGCGACAGCAGCGCCTTTAGAATCTCCACACGTTGCCGTTGTCCCAGATCCAGCTCCCATACGTAAGCATCTGGATTCACATCAATCTGGTATCTTGTCGCTATTCTGGCGATTTCGTCTCGCATTCGTTTCGAAGAGTATCGTTCACCCATTGACTTTACAGCGAGTGCAACATTATCGAGAACGGTTAGAGCAGGTACTAAACGAAAGTCTTGGAATACCATACGAATTCCGTGAGACCTCGCTTGAGCGGGAGGATGTAATTCAACTGGATGACCATCGATACTCAATGTTCCTTCATTAGGTACATACACGCCGTATAACATCTTCATCAGTGTACTTTTGCCAGCACCGTTCTCGCCAAGTATTGCATGGACCTGCCCAGCGATCACCTTCAGATCTACCTGATCATTCGCCGCCAAGCTACCGAAACGAATAGTTAGCCCCTTTGCCTCTAGTACGATCTGGCCTTGTATCCGATCAGGCTTTCTGACCGCCTTCTCTTTCACAACCCACTTGAACATCCTTATCACCACCTCGCCATTAATTTAATGTTAGATATAGTTACATTAAATGAAGTAATATTGTTTATTGGTCATATTATATAACGCAATTCGAGCTATGTCTTTATGTATTATTAACAAATAGTTTTAATTTTCTTTGTAAAACCACTAATTCTACATTATTAATGTCATATTACATAACATCAAAGCCACTTCATCTTCAAATTTTTTATTCCACTAGAAGGAAAACCGTTCACTAAACGATACTTTGTGCAGAACCCATACTTTAGTGGGATAGGCGGGAATAGACGGAATAACTTGCGGGGGGGCTCCACCGCTTTTGATTTGTTCGACGTCGTCCAATTAGCAACGAATTACAACTAAACTTTCATTAACTAACTTCTAATTAACTAACGCTTGCAGAATTACATCTAATTGTTGGTCACCGTAGTGAGATCTTGGTTTTTCAATGTAATAAGTGCAAATCGTTATATTTCTATAGATCACCTGATATCTAGGAAAATAAGTGCCACTATGCGCTATTTAACTTATAACTCCCGAACATAAACAGGGTCCCGATCAAATGATCGGGACCCTGTTTATTGCCATTTACCTATAATCTATGATTCGATATATGCTGTTCCTTGATCAAACTCCAGCTGCCATTCCGGCGCCATACTCCCTGGGACGGGTCCTTTCAATAACGGATCACCATTATCCTCCATCCACCTCAGAACTCGCGAACGAAAATCGTTAAGCATATGCTCGTATTGCTGATCCTTAGCCAGATTCACCCGTTCTAGCGGATCATTCTCAAGATCGTATAGCTCCTCTGGCACATTAGGTACATAATATTCTTCTCGCACCGCTTGCCCTGATAAACTTCGGTGAATATCTAGCGGCAAGTATACGGAAGGCCCTCTCTCAAAATTACAAACATACTTATACCTATCGGTGCGGAGACCACGCATAGGATGATATAGATCATGCCAAGTTAATTCACAGAAAAATTGCTCGCGAGGCTTATAAGACTGTTCGCTATCCTCCAGCTGTAATAATGGAAGAAAGCTGTAACCGTCAATCCCGTTCGGTATCTGAGCCCCTGCCAGCTCCAATAAGGTAGGCATTAAATCAATATTGCATAGCAGCTCTTGGATCGTACGCCCTCCTTGTATACGTCCCGGCCAATAGAAAATCAATGATGTCTCAAGACCAGCATCCATGAATGTACCTTTTGCACGAGGAAAAGCAATGCCATGATCGGTCGTATAGATGACTAATGTATGTTCATCTAGCCCGCTTGCTTTCAATGTTGTCATTATTCGATTGATCGCAGCATCCATTGTTTTCACCGAACCGTGAAAATCAGCAAAATCACGCCGCACACCAACAGTGTCTGGTAAGTACGCCGGTGGGGATACTTGCTCCAACGGATCCGCCATCGCACTATACTGCTCAAAATCACGGTGAGTTTCGAATAGGCCCGCATGTATAAAAAACGGGGTGTTATTCGTTGCATTCGCTCGCTCTTCTAACAATGCATTCACTCGATCCGCAACGTCTCCAGCTAGGCCTCTGCCCACCTGTTCGAAGCGATCATATCCAAGCTTCTCACCGGATGTAAATCTCACACCTCCATGCTCTCCAATTGTTTCATGACTTAGTCCAACCAATATCGTTTCATAGCCCGCTTTTCCTAATTGCATCGGAAGTGTTCGCACCTCCTCCTTCATACTAAATCCTAAATGGGCAAGGCCAGTCATTCGGTGATTAGATGGATATAAGCCTGTTAATATACTCCCCCTACTCGGGCTACACTGAGGTGATGGGCAGAAATATTGATCGAAGCGAATACCCTCTTCCGCCAGCCTATCGATTGACGGGGTATTAACACCTCGTCCGTAGCAGCCTAAATAACGACCTGTGTCATGGGATGTGATCAATAATATATGGGGTCTATTCAAACTAACATCTCCCTCTTATTCCTTAACTGCTCCTGATGTCAAACCAGATACAATTCTCTTCTGAAATATAAGCACTAGCAGCACAATTGGAATTGTTACCACAATTGTAGCAGCTGTAATTTCTCCCCATGGGAACGTAAACTCCCCCTGGAACATGGCGATACCAACGGGCACCGTCATCATACTCTGCTTTGTATTAATCGTTAGCGCAAAGAAAAATTCATGCCAAGCCGTGATAAATACAATAATAGCCGTAGTGAATAGTCCTGGAACGACAAGCGGAATGAGCACCTTCGTAAACGTTTGCCATATGGAGGCCCCATCTATCTTCGCCGCTTCCTCAAGCTCTAAAGGTATTTTCTGAAAAAAAGTTGTAAGATACCAGATGGATAGCGGCATCGCAAATGTCGTATAAGGAATAATTAATCCAAGATAAGTGTTTCGCAATCCCGTCGCTTGCATAAATAGAAATATTGGGGAGATGGTCGCGATTTGGGGAAACATTGACACAGCCAGCAGAATCCCTAGAAACAACGTCTTCCCCCTGAATTTCAGTCGTGCAATAGCATAAGCGGCAAAAGAAGCAATAATGATACTGTATAATGTCGTCAGACTAGCTACAACAAAGCTGTTCCAAATGAAGCGTAAGAATGGATGTTTAGTAAAAGCAGCAATGTAATTTTCTAGGGTTGGATGGTCTGCAAATAGCTGGAATGCATAGTCTCCATACAGCTCAGTAGGAGGCTTTATCGATGCTAAGAACACCCAGATGAATGGAAATAATACAATAAAGATAAATGTGATAAGCAAAAAATAAAACCAAAAGCCCGGCCTTTTATCCAAGTTTAATTCACACCTCCTAATGCATCCGCCGTGTCAGAGCATCTGACCCAAGTAATTTGACATAAATCATACAAATAAGCGCTATACAGATAAACACGATGACAGACAATGCAGAGCCTGCTCCAAAATCAAGCTGAGCGAACATCATTTTGTAGGCATAAATGGATATGGATTCGGTTGAGTTAGCAGGACCTCCACCGGTTAATACATAGATAAGGTCGAATACACGGAATGCATCCAGCGTACGAAAGAGTAACGCGACCAGAATAGCAGGCTTTAGAAGTGGCAATGTAATTAGCCATAATTGCTGAGCTTTACCCGCACCATCCACCTTCGCCGCTTCATACATAGTATTCGGAATCGTCTGTAATCCGGCTAGAAGTAGCAGGGCAATAAACGGCGTGGTCTTCCATACATCGGCAAAGATGATGGAGAACATAGCTCCTGACTTCGTCGAAAGTAGGACGCCTGTATTCGAAATCAGGTTGAAATCAGAAAACAGCTTTGCAATAATGCCATTCTGGCCATCGTATAAAAACTGCCACATTAATGCAGAGATTGCCGTAGGGGTTGCCCACGGAATGAGTATAGCCGCCCTAATCAAACCACGGCCTCTAAATTGTTTATTAATTAATAGCGCGACAGCTAATCCGAATATCAGCTCAATGGATACAGAGAAAATCGTAAATACGGATGTGTTCCATAAAGCTAGCCACATACGTTTATCCATAATGAATGTCTTGTAGTGATCTAGACCAATGAAATTAGGCTCAACGAATGAGATGCGCCATGCCCTAACCAATCCAATCATATCATCCGGATGACTAAGTATTTTCTCCTTTTTCATCTGTTGCAGTTGTAGTTCCATAGCTTCAAGTGAACGAACAACCTCAAGCGCAATTTCGTTATCAACCTCCGCATACTTCAGCTGAGCAGGCACCGGTTTGAAGTCGTATAACAGCTTCTCTACCTCATCATAACGAGTTCTCACCAGCTCTTCCCTGTTGAGGATTACATCCAATTCCTCAACCTGTGTATATAGCTTTTCAAGCGTTTGTTTAGGAGCCCCGCCCTCTACATCCATCTCTCGCTTCAATGTTCGCAGTAATATGGGGGAGGTAGATACGTATCTCTCCATGTCAATCGCATATTTGGTGTGAATTTCGGATTTTGCAGGGTTATTCAATTGCAGATCATACATACTGATCCAGAAGGACCGAACTACAGGCCATATTGCAATAATACAAATAATAACAACGGCGGGAAGGATAAACAGATAACCCGTACGCTGTTCAGAGAAGAAAGAGCGCATACCCTGTCTCACTGACTTCTTCACCAACTTCCTGGGATATACCTTATAACAGGAGGCGGTTTAGAGTCATACATTTGACGACTCTAAACCACGATCCCCTCCTACACAAAAGTCAGATTACTGAATGACTTTCTTCATTTCCGTTTCCATATTCAATACAGCCTGTTCGGCTGTTTGCTCGCCTGCGATCGCTTTAGACACTTCAATTTGAATGATATCAGAGATTTTGGCATAGATTGGCGTCTGTGGCCGAGGAACTGCCCCGCTGATGCCTTCAACAAAATTACGATCTGCAAAGAGCGGACTCGCCTTCTGAACATCCACATCATCATATAAAGGCAAGTAGGTTGGTGTTTGGGTGCTTTCTACAGCAATGATCTTCTGACCCTCAGGTCCAGTCATAAACTTCAAAAATTCCCAAGCCTCCCGTGGATGAGCCGAATATTTATTAATTCCTGCAAGCCAACCACCAAGCGCAGCTGCTGAACCAGCATCTCCGGCTGGAAGGGGTGCAATCGCAATTTTACCTACTACCTTAGATTTAGTGGCGTCTTGAGTCTGAGCATAACGAGCCGGCCAATCTCGGGAGAACACAGCCTGCCCTTCTAGGAGTGCATTGGCGGTTTCACCTTCAGTAAAGGTTTTAATATCCGTAGGCACAATATCAGACTGTACAATGTCCATCAGCTTCTGCAAGCCTTTAACTGTTGCCGGATCATTGACTGCTACTTGACCATTGCTATCAAGAATTTTACCTCCATATGAATAAACAAACTCAGTAAAATTAACAACTAGCCCTTCATATTGCTTAGCCTGTAATACATAGCCAAACTTCGTACCTTCCTTGCCTTGATACAGCTTGGCCATTGCCTGTAATTCATCCCACGATTTCGGAGGAGCTTCCACAATGTCTGTACGATAATATAGTAATCCCGTGTTGTTGTAACGCGGCAATGCCCATTGCTGACCATTGAAGTATCCGGCGTTCACCCCACCCTTTAAGTATTTGTCTAATGGAAATTTATCCTCTTCAATAAATCGATCTAGCGGCAGTAGAAAGCCTGCTTGGGCAAATTCAGCTGGCCATATGACATCAAGATTAATCACGTCGATCTCAGCCGATTGTCCACCAAGTATGGTTACATATTGATCATGCATCTGAGTAGAATTATTAGGAAAGTCTCTTAGCTCTACTTCAATATTTGACTGACTAGCATGAAAGGCCTCGATCATCTTTTTTGTGCCCTCCGTTTGATCAGCACCTTGACCGAATACAATCTTCACCTTTTCCGCAGGTTTCTCAGCGACCGGCTTTTCTTCAACTGCTTCATCATTGACCTTCTCCTCAACAGGTGCAGGATCAACGTTTCCAGCGTTCGTATTATTGCTACCACATGCCGTTAGCGTGAATACAAGAATGAATACGATACCCAACAATATAGCTTTCGATTTCATGTTTTCCATTGCTGACATTTCCCCTTTTGATAGTGATTCTAGCATAAATTAAACGTACTACAGGCTCCCAATTAAACCAGATGATTATGGAACACATCACCCCTCTCACAATGTAGTGAAAAGCTTTTCATAACAATGAGTAATTTATTGTCTTATTATTATAAGCTGTTACATTTATGGTTATGAAAAGCTTTTCATACATCAACAACAAGCTTTATTCATAAATTACGTTACCCTAGCGGTGGATTCACGCTCTATAATTTGGTGCGGCACGTAAGTTCTCATCTCTTCAACAGAACCATTATTAAGCAGCTGTTCGAGCTTAGTTGCCGCTTCATAACCAATGCTATGAAGTGGCTGTGCGACGGTCGTAAGCTTGGGATAGCACATTTCCGCTAGTCGAGTGTTATCAAATCCTATAACTGAGATTTCTTCAGGAATTCTTACGCTCTGCTCATGCAAATAAGTTATCGCGCCCATTGCACGCTCATCGCTAGAAGCGAATACTGCTGTAAGAGTCGGAAATTTATTGACTAAGCTTTTCATCCCACTATATCCATGCTCGAACCTATAACCACCATGTACAACACAGCGCTCTAAATCGAAATCAACCCCGTGAGTTCTCAATGCTCTCATAAAACCTTGAAGACGTGGAAGTGCTGTCACTTGATCAACAACCGATCCACCCAGCATGCCAATGTTCCTATGTCCCAACCTTATCAGATATTCAGCTGCATCAAAGCCCGCTTTTTCATCATTGACTTTAACAGATGGGAGGTCATACTCCAGACTGTGTGTTGCTGCAAGCACAACGGGCATAGGTAGAGCTCGGAAAATATCATAATAATCAGGATAAATGGGTTCGCTGGTAAATATAATTCCGTCCACTTGCTTTTCATTTAAGACACGAAGATAAGCGATCATCCTATCCTTGCTGTTATGTGTATTGCATATAATAACATTGTAACCGCTCTCATTTGCTTTATCCTCGATTCCCCGTACTAATTCAGTGAAGAAAAGGTTAGAGAGATCAGGTATGAGTACAGCTACAGTCTGTGTTCGTTTATTAATTAGCCCACGCGCTAATGCGTTAGGGTGATATTGCAGCTCTTCTATTACCTTAAGAACTTCATTCAGTGTATCGCGTGCGACAAGCTCAGGTGTGTTCAGCACACGGGAAACTGTGGTAATGGAGACATTGGCTAGTCTTGCTACATCCTTAATTGTAGACTTCATTGTAATTTCTACTCCTGCTACATATTTTTATGAAAAGCTTTTCATTTATATTACACCCAAAATTATCTTCATGTCAATATATGAAATTCATTCCATTGACTCACCTTCCAACGGCGCCTCCACCTGACTAATTCGGACATCCCGAACAATAGCTTCTATACGTTCCTTGAAGCTTAATGGAGCTTGAATGGCTCCCCAGCCCTTGGTCGCTTGGAATAGGTTCCCGTAAACTTCATCATGATAAGATCGAATCACATATGGAATTTCCTGATCGTTCATAATCTGTTCGACTAACGTTGCCTCGAATGCGTTGTCTAAGACGGCAACCTTGACGTAATCCATTACGAATTCACCTCCCCAGTCTCCTGTACATTCACACACATCTCAATATTCCTCTACTATACCATATCCAGCAAATACGTTGCGTTCTCAGCGTATATTATGTGGGCAGGAAAGGAATATTAGTACAATTGCTCCTCCCGCTATAAATCACACATATGTCCAAACAGTCAAAAAAGAACCATTTCCCTGTCGCATTGTGTAACCGATTAAGCTATAATATAAGATATCACCCATATACGGGGAGGGAATTTCGATGAGCTTAGAGTATACAGATCCCGGTGTCGAACAAATGTACAAAGACTTATCCAAACTAGACATCAAATCACTTTCTCCTGATGAATCCAGTGCAACTTGGGAAATTATAAAGAAGCTATATAAGGATGAACGAAGACGCAAGAGGAAGATGTACTTGATCCGTATAGCCGCTGCTTTATCGACCACTTTGATTATTAGCTCGATTATCCTGTTTTTGAGAAAGAGTGATACCTCGAAGGATGTTAAAGAGTAATCACTTAAGATGAAGACACCTGACATTCTGGGTGTCTTTCTTATTGACCAGCTTTACTCATGGAGTACTATACAAAGTTAGTACTAGGACGACATTCTTATGCCGACTATAATGTATACATAAGTATTAATTATTGCCATCATGAAAGGATGATAATCTTATGTTACAGCCCAATCTAATACGAACCGGATTTCTTCTTGGCATATCTCTATTATTAGCATCCATCATATATTTCTTCGCAGCTAACTGGGCAGGAATGGAGCGACTAGAGAAGGTTTCACTGTCGGTCGGTTTAGTTGCTCTCTTCTATGCAACAGCCTTCGTGCTAACCAAATTAAACTTTATGCAAGGAGTCCATACATTTCTTGCTCGCTTATTCTTAGTAGGCGGATGTATAACATTCGGAATTGGTGTCGCTCTGCTTGGACAAATCTATAATTCACATGCAGATAGCTTTGGATTATTCCTGATTTGGTCTATTCCCGCATTACTTTTCGCAATCATAACACGATACACAGCGTTCTATGTCCTATCATTCCTATTAGTTCACATCACATTGTTACAGTACTTCTACCCTAGCTTCAATCAATTGAATTATAGCGAGGGCTTCAAGATAAGTATATACGCCCTCTTCGCTATACTGAACCTTGTTCTCTTCCTTGTTATTGAGAAGGGTTGGATACAGTCAACAACATTGAAGATTCTCAGCTTTATTGTAATGCACATCTCTCTACTCGCCCTGTCCAACTCATTCTCCCTTGAAACCTATGGGGTTTGGTTAAATCCACTCACTATCGCTGTCATCGTCGCTTGCTTCTATTATTTCATCCGAATTCATATGGACAAATTGTTCCTAACACTGAGTGCACTAGCCGCATCAGCCTATGCCGTGCTTAAGTTTGTTGAGCTCGCGGAATCTTACTATTCGCTTATCTTCTTCTTCTTTGGATTATTATTCGTAGCCTTGTTGCTTACTGGGAATGTACTGTTCTTTAACTATATTAAGAAATTACCAACTGAGGGTGAAGAAGCCGAGGAAGCTAAAGATGGTAAGCTGGGTATGATTGCTGGTAAAATTGTGTCCACAATCGTCATCATCATCGGAGTCATAATAGGCAGCATCTCATTATCTGGTCTAGTATGGATGCTCTCTATGGATGCAGATCCTGAGAATGTGCTATTCGCCCTTTCGTTGATCTTTGTACTCTCAATGCTATTCATACCTAGAATCAATGCTGTGGTCAGGTATACAGTATTAACCATTGGATATATCTCAGGCATCGTGTCCATTCTGTGGATTGGGGAATCCCTCCTTTCACTTATTTTTCTAATTTTATCCATGGTAGGTTGGATTCGATTGGAAGGCCGCTTTCAACGATTATTCACTTATACAATACTGAACGTCAACTTGATGATTGTTCTCACTCAATGGATTGATTTCTTCACGACTAACAATTGGACTTACATTCTGCTTGTGATGACCATAGCGAATGCGATTGTATACGGTCTGCACTTGGTGATCAGCGATGAGGTTGGGAAGGAACAATTACGCGAAAGCAGCTTATATTCGAGCTTAATCTTCTTATTGATATTAACCTTCACAGAAGATATCTTCCCATATTCGTACGAATTATTTAACCTATTAAATTTCGTGTTGGTTACGTGGTTAGTGTTCTACTTCATACGCCGTGAGAAGGCTCTTGACGTTGGATTAACATTGATCTTATGGTTCGCATTCTTAGCTTACAAATATTACGACCTACTATGGACACTTCTTCACAAATCCATCACATTAGCGATATTAGGGCTTATTGCAATCACCATCACTTATGCTTTTGCTAGAAGGACCCATGCTCAGAGTGCACAGCTATCCCACCCATTCAGGCTCCGCAGGCAAGGGTTCATTATTCTTATTGTGATCATACTCCAATTCGGATTTCTCGGGTATCAGACCGCGAGTAGTGAGCGGCTGTTGACAACCGGCTCTGTTGTAAAGCTTGAGCTTCAGCCCCTAGACCCACGATCATTACTGCAGGGCGATTATGTCCAGCTTCGGTATACCATCTCTGAGTTACCTAAAGCTGTTAGTGAAGACCTGGATGATCGTGGAATTGAAGGTCGCGTGGAAATTGTGCTGGCGAGGAATGATCAAGGCATACATGAGTTTGATCGTATATATACTAGCGGTGAGACATTAGGAGCTGACGAAATCGTAATCAACGGCAAGAAGGAATCTTACTATTGGAACCAGATCACATACGGTATCGAAAATTACTTTATCCCTGAAGGAACAGGACTTGAGGTTGAACAAAATGCACATTTCGCATATGTGCGAATCGGGTCCAATGGTAACGCTATGCTAGAACGCCTATCCGAGGATTGACTGATTCGTTGAGTACCGTCTAGAGCTTGACGGTTGATTCCTCACCAATAGGTACAGCCTCACCCACACACACTGATTCGAGAAATATATCCATCTTATTCACAATCTGCTCATATTGAAAGGCCGACTTTACCCGGCGATAGCCCGCTTGTGCTAATGAGTCTCGTAATACGGGATCCTGGTACAGGCGGGTTACTGCTGTGACAATGGCTTCTATTGATGTAGGGTCAACAAGCAGCCCTGTTGTCTTGTCGAGAACCGCCTCAGCAACACCACCGGTTCGACCAGCCACAGATGGAAGCCCACAGCTTGCCGCTTCTAGATAAACAATGCCGAAGCCTTCTACATCCCCCTTATCCTCTAATAATCGACTTGTCATGATGAACACATCAGCCGATTGATAATATCTCTGTAATTGCTCGATATTGTTCACGCCGCTGGCGAAGATCACACGATCACGGACACCATGAAGCTCTGCCAATCGCTCTAAATTATGGCGCTCAGGTCCATCCCCAACTATGATATACACCGCTTGAGGAACCTGTTCCACAATAGCAGGCAATGCCTCTATGACTTTATCATGCCCTTTACGCTTCACTAATCGCCCAACCGTCAGCAGCACATATTTTCCGAGTAGATCATGCTCCTTAAGCAGCTCCCTATCCTTCTCACCTTGATCAAATTTGGCTGCAACACCCGGATAGACGACCTGTATTTTCCGTTCGTCCACACCATAATTCATAACGATTTGCTTAGTAAATCTGCTATTTGCCAGAACACCATCGGCACGTTTAAGAATTAATTTGCACAATCGATGTAAGCCCCAGAAGCGTCGGAACTCCAATAAATCCTTGCCATGTACAGATACAACATATTTTCTATGAAAGAACAGCTGCAGCAGAAGCCCAATTAAACCAATTAGAATATAGCCATAAATCGTAACATCCGCCTTCTCCGTACGCACCGTCGCTAGAGTGTGATAGAGTAATCTGGGCCAGCTGGAAATTTGGATCTTCTCTTGCTGAAGGAAGCGTCGACGGATGACCTTGTAAGGCTGACCACGATCGAAGGCCTCATCTCCACCGTAAATCGGCGCTAGAACTGTCATTCTATGACCCGTCGTTCTACATAAATGATAATAATATTGCTGCATTCCCCCAATACCAGGAGGGAATACTCCTGTAACCAGTACCACTTTCTTCTTGCCTTTATCTATTCCCAGCCTTGCTATCGCCATATCAATCTCACCCTTCTTCCAATGTAATCCGCTGCGTTAAGAATGCTGAATAGCAGGATTTCTGCTAATAAACTCCACAATCGTGCGATGATCGCTATTCGATAAGCGAGCTCCCAATCGATCTGCATAGCAAGCAAGAATGTTAATGCACCTTCACGTAAACCTAAACCGCCAGGCAGCGGACTAATCACGCCTAACAACCAAGCTAGAGCATAAATTCCTGTAGCTTCAATTATATCTATGCTCGTTACGTCAAAACTAAGGAGGAGAAGCCAGAAGGAAATCCCCATTAGTAAATGACTGACAAGATAATATAGATAGCTTAAGAAGAACGCACTTCTTAGAATGACTAACCTCGTATTCGCTAGCTTGCGAATGTAACGATGGATGAAGCGCTCAATCCATTCAGCAATTGTTTCATAATATATATATAGAATAAACAACCCAACACATAGCACTATAAAAATCGGCCAGCCTACAAGCCCAAGCTTCAGGAACAAGAGTAAGCCGTAAGCAACCGTGACAGCTACTAACAGTAAATTCTCGTAATAGATGCTCTGTAGTTGAGCGGAGAACGAGGCCCCGTATTTGCCAGCAAGCATCATTCGGCCTACTAGGTTCCAGATCGCTCCCGGCAAATATTTGGCAAATTGTGAATTTATATAAATCGCCGTCCCACGAAATCTATTGATCTGTCGAATGGGAGTATTCAGCAATCCCGACCAGATCCATGCCTGTATGAGTAAGAAGAAGGAGAGCACAAGCACCGAGCCGAAGAATATAAAGCCCACATGCTCGATGTACAGTAAGATCTGCTTGCGATCTAACCATATAAATCTTCCGATAAAGTACAGAATTGCCAAGACCAAAGCACATTTCAGTGTGAGCCTGATCGCTTTGTTGCCTCTTGTCAATCCTCACACCCTCCTCGTTTTGAGACTTGCTTTAGTTTACGGCTGTTGCGATTATATTTAAACCAACTTTGGTAAAAGAATATTAAACATTGTGTAAAGGCGGCCACGATCCAACAGAGCCGAGCTATATGCTCGATTGCGATTTTTATACACATAGGTGTACTATAAGAATAGATTATGAGTCTTTAAGGAGGCACCGAATATGAACGAAGTTGTAGAGAAAATCCACGAGCGGTTAATCGCTATGAATTTGGCTGAATTAAATGCGCTTGTGCAGATTAATTATGGAGAATGGCGTAAGAATGAGGGTAGCATTGAGCAGTGGAATCCCGCGGGAAACCCCACACATGCTCATGATATTATGGACAAGCTACTCGAGGATGGGTTGTTCGTCAATCTATTCGGCAGACCTGAGGAATGGACATGTGAAATTCTAGATAAGCAAGCGATCTTCTTCGCAGAGATCACTTCAAGCACCATGGCTCGCGCAATATGCGAAGCAGCATTAATTATTGTACTGACCAAGTACGGGGAGATGATCAAGGTGTAACTATGACCTTGATCAAGGTCATTCTGGAAGCCGCCAGTCAATCGGGATACCTCCATTACTTACGAGAAAATCGTTTGTTCTTGAGAAGGGACGGCTTCCAAAAAATCCTCGATAGGCTGCCAGGGGGCTCGGATGTGCAGAGGCTAGAATACAGTGGTGATTGTTCGTAATAAGCGATTGCTTCTCCATGGCGTGATTACCCCACAGTAGAAAGACAATGGGTCGTTGACATTCATTAAGCACCTTAATAATTCGATCTGTGAACAATTCCCATCCCAATCCCCGATGAGAACCTGCTTCGTTCGCTCGAACCGTCAAGGCTGTGTTCAGCAACAGCACCCCTTGCTTCGCCCAAGAGGTCAGGTCGCCGTGATTTGGCATGGTGTATCCTACATCCGTTGCTAATTCCTTATAGATGTTGCGCAATGATGGTGGAATCTTAACACCCGGTTTCACCGAGAAGCTCAGACCATGCGCTTGACCCGCTCCATGATATGGATCTTGCCCTAAGAGGACTACCCTAACAGCATTTAACGATGTTAACTGTAAAGCTGAGAAAATATCCTGCTCTTCAGGGTATACCTCTCCACGCTCATATCCTGCGCGAACTGTGTCCCATAGCTTCGAATAGTAAGCTTGCTTGAATTCCGTCTCCAATATCGGCAGCCAATCATTCAACAATTCAGTCATAAACAACCCTCATTCCATTGTCCCGCATTAATTCGACATATGTTGAATTATCCCTTCATAAAGAAAAAACTAAATCGAAGCAGAATGCTCTGCTTCGATTTAGTCATAAGATCCATATGAAATTATAGCACTCTTCTCGCTGTCTTATAATGACCTTCCCAGAAGCCACTTTCAATCGTACTGTACTTCACACCACCCTCACCAAAAGTATGCAGTATACGTCCATTCCCTACGTAAATCCCAACATGACTAATAGATGAAGAATAACTTGTTGAGAAGAATACGAGGTCTCCTGAACGGAGATTACTTTTGGAGACGTACTTCCCAACCTTAGATTGCTTGATAGACGTTCGCGGCAGATCAATATCATAATGCGCAAAGATGTACTGCATGAACGAAGAACAATCAAATTTACCTGATGTCGGATATTCGGCCCCGAATAAATAAGGGGTACCTAGGAACCTTTCCCCATAGCTAATAATACTACTTGAAGTAGCGTTGCCAGTTGATCCACTGTTCGATCCGCTGACTGAACCAGCATATTGGATATAATCTGTACTAATATAACCTGTCTGGCCGCCGGTAGAGATTTGTACCCAGTAGCTATTGACAGTTTCTAATACGCTCACTTCTGTTCCACTATGTAAGGTACGGTAAACACGACTCTTAACGGACGGTTCTGATCGGAAATTCACACCTCTGGTAATCGTTCCTATACTGCTTGCGCCATCCGAATAGCTCACATATTTCGTGGATAAATACCCGGTTTTACTACCAACCTTCGCTTTAACCCACCATCTGTTCACTTCATCTAGCACAGCTATTGATTTACCTGCGGGTAAAGTTTGATAGATTCGACTGCTTACTGAAGGCGCAGAGCGAAAGTGAACCGAGTGGTTCGTCTCTCCAGTAGAAGCAAGCGCTGCTGCAGGTGACAATAACATCGAACAAGCCACGGTGATGATTCCAAGTCTCTTGAGCATCCTATCACCTCCTCTCTAGGAGGGGAGGAGGTTCCTTATTCATAGAGTAACCCATATCCAACTATGGGTGAAACCCTATATTAATGGGAATGCTGGTTGATAGTTCCAGATCATTGCCTGTCCACATTATAGGCATGTAAATCAATGCTTAATCTAATTAATACCGGCTGGGGCCCAGGCTGACATCATTATGATGTCGCTGCCTGAATATTCCCTAGCGCATATAAGTTCAAATAATCAAGCTGCAATACCGTTTCGGTTAAATATGCGGATTTAACGGAGCCTGTCTTACGGTAAGCATTGAGCTTGGCGATGATTTCCACCCCTGAGAGAACACCCATACCATGTCCATAATAGAGATGATTCGGCAGCACCACCGCATTCTCCCCTTGCCACTGCGGAGTGAGTGGATTAACGTCTGGATTACGGAAATAAACAACGTCACCCGGCTTTACCGCAAGACCTTGAATAACCTTCAATCGTAAATCCGCATCATAGTGCCAATCTCTTAGGAATATATTCGCAAACAATTCGTCAAAGATACGCTCACCTAATGAATCTAAGACGGCTTTATACAGAACAATAACAATCGCCGTCGCACATTCGAATGCATACAACGGCCCGCTTGAATAGATATCTCGAATTGCCACAGATGGTACTGCTGTAGGCTTCAGTAGGAATCCCCCATTCGCCGTGCGTATCCAATAATGCTCATTGCAACGGGATTTCTCGAATACTTCGAATTGTACCCCGCTTCGATTCAAAGCCAATGCTGACTGAACTATGTTATCCCTTGCTTGTCTTTCGAATTGTGCAGCCTTTACATTCATTGGCACTATAGTCATATGGTAATCACCCACCTAACATTATTTCCTGCATGTTTATTCAAATCCGGCCTTATTTGTTCTTTATTTCTTTAGTAACTATATTCATTTCTCATTTGACCTTTCGAAAGAAATGTGCAATAATGGGTTTATTGTATTGTATGGAGATATTAGCACATTGTATTAGGGGCTATCACTTCAACACAAGCACCCTAATTAATGTGCGTTTTCTATCTTCATCAAAATTAGCAATATGGAGGTTTTTCGAAATGGAAACAGGAACAGTAAAATGGTTTAATGCAGAAAAAGGCTTTGGATTTATTGAAGTTGAAGGCGGCAACGACGTTTTTGTACATTTTAGTGCAATCACAGGTGATGGCTACAAATCACTTGACGAAGGTCAACGCGTACAATTCAATATCGTTCAAGGAAATCGCGGCCCTCAAGCCGAAAACGTAGTTAAGCTATAGAGTTTAACCGAAATAGAGAACTGCCCTTGATCGGGCAGTTCTTTTTCACTTCAAAACTAGCTAGCTCATCTATCGATGTAGTTTTGTTTGATTGCTCTTACTTTGTAAGCCGCTACGCTAAACAAACTTTAAGGAGGAGTCAATTTGTATTTCTCAAAAAAAGGCATGGAACCCGTTCAAACTGAACAAACATCGATTTGGACTTGTAACAAAGAAGGCTGCACTTGCTGGATGCGAGATGCCCTCTCCTTCAAAGAAACACCAACTTGTCCAATCTGTTCCTCCACCATGGTTCACAGCACAAAGATGCTACCTGTCCTTAACAGACATTAACATACAATTATTCATATTCATCCCGGTATATCTTGGGAAACAAACTCTGATCTTCACTCCAAGAGGGTTTGCTTTCTAAGATTTTTTGTTTATACAACATTCTCGTTTGTCACAAATATTTGACCACAAAAAGGAGGTTTTTTGAATGTCATTCACACTCGCTATCGGAGCTGCTGCACCTGAATTCACACTCCCTGCAACAGACGGTAAGAATTACTCACTTCATTCATTTGATCAAGCTAAGCTTCTGGTTATCGCTTTCACATGCAACCATTGTCCCTATGTAGTAGGCTCAGATGAGGTAACCCGCGCAACCGCGGACCGATTTAGACCACAAGGCGTATCCTTTGTAGCCATTAATTCCAATAGCGTTCATACACATCCAGATGATTCCTTTGAACATATGGTGGAGCGTATGAACAAGCATAACTTCCCTTGGGTATACCTTCATGACGAAAGCCAAGAGATTGCTAAAGCTTACGGGGCGCTTCGCACACCACACTTCTATGTATTCGATCAACAAAGAAAGCTCGTATATACAGGAAGAGGCGTAGATAGTCCACGAGATACAAGTAAGATGACAACGAATGAGCTTGATCAAGCACTCAGCGAGCTATTAGCAGGGAAGGCAGTTACCACACCAATGACTAACCCAATTGGTTGTAATGTGAAATGGGATGGTCAGGATGCGCATTGGATGCCAGCTGACGCTTGTGATTTGGTATAGCTTCCAAACTTCCAAAGTGCCCCACTTGTCGTAAGGACGAGTCGGGGCACTTTTTTTTACCTATGCTTGCATTTGTTTCAATTGATAGAACTCGCCCTTCTTCTCCATCAGCTCTTCATAAGTACCAACCTCTACACAAATCCCCTTGTTCATCACTACGATCCGGTCAGCATCACGTATGGTCGATAGACGATGTGCAACAATGAAGGTTGTTCGTCCACGAATAAGCTCACGCATAGCTTTCTGCACTTGGAATTCTGAGATATTGTCTAGCGCTGAGGTCGCTTCATCTAGGATGATGATCTGCGGATCTCGAATAAGAGCTCGAGCAATCGCAATCCGCTGACGTTGACCACCAGACAGCTTACCTCCATGCTCCCCTATCTTTGTATCAATACCTTCTGGTAGCTCGCGAACGACATCCTCTAGATTGGCCATCTTGATAACTCGTTCGATTTGTTCATCTGTAATATGCGATAGCCCATAAGTAATATTGTCACGAATCGAGCCGGAGAATAGAATTGTATTCTGAGGCACAACCGCAAGCTTCTGTCTGAATTTCTGAATATGAATATCGTCCATAGGAATATCGTCAATTAAGATACGACCCTCCGTCGGTCGGTAGAAGCCAACAACCATGCTTAGCACCGTTGATTTTCCCGCGCCGGATTCGCCAACAAAGGCAATGCATTCACCAGGTTTAACATCCAGATTGAAGCTTCTTAATACATGCTTCTCTGTATCTCGATAGTGAAAGTGAACATTCTCAAAGCTAAGCTTTCCTTCAATATTTTTCAATTTACGCTTTCCTACATATTCCTCTGTTTCATTAGATAGTAAAATCTCTGAGACGGAATTTACCGATTCGAATCCCTTAGCAATCTGCGGGTATACATTGATGATCTGGGAAATCGACATTAGAATGCCCGCAAATAAACCTTGGTAGAGGGCTATATCTCCAACCGACATCTTGCCATTGAAAGCCAAGTACGAGGTTATCCCAAGACAAATCCCTTGAAAGCATTGGAAAACAACAAACCCTGATGATCCGAAGAACGCCTCAGTTATATCTAGTTTGTACCCTTTGCCCTTCAAGCTCTGAAGCGTAGTATCAATCTTTGCAATCTCTACAGCCTCCAATCCATGAGCTCTTGTAACAGGTATCATCTCCATGGTTTCTGCTACTTCTCCAGACATCGTTTCAATCTCCGTACGGAATTGCCTATTCCGCATAGCTAACCGCTTACGAAAGGCATAAACAATCAGAATAGCAACTGGTGTAACAAAGACGTAAAAGCTCATCATCAGCACACTCTTACTTGCCGTTAACGAGATAGCAAATATTACATTCAGCATAGCGGGTATAAAGGAGAATATGATCTGCTTAGATAGCACCTCAATTGCTTCAACATCGCGCAGTACCTTCGCTTGTAATTTCCCGGACCTCAGCTCGCTGTGATAGGACACGGATAGATGCTGCAATTTACGAACGAGCGTACTTCTGAGGCTGGCTTCAACCTGTCGCGTGGCACGACTAGTAAAATTGATATGCAATACTTGGTTTGGAATATTCTGTATGACGAATATGAAGAGAACGGCAAGATTGAGCCAAATTTCGGATAAACTATGATTTTGGGGGTCACTTGCTATATTAATCATGTTAGCGAGGACGATAGGTATAACCCAAATAGGCGAATGTTTAATAATAAAGAATAGCGTAGACAAGAGCAGCTTACTATAATGTCCTTTATATAACAAACGAAGTGTTCGTAACGGTTTCTCTTTGGACAGTTTTCCCTCATTAAATAATCGCTCGATATCGAGCGATTGAGTATTTCTGATAGCCATATCTATGATGCATCTCCCTATAATTAGTTAGTAGCGAATAATCAGACTGTCGAGAAAGCCAATTGATCGGATTCCTAGTGAAATATTGTCTTGCTCAGCTCAAACAGCTGGGTTTAAGTTCCTTTATTATATAAGGGATATAGAGGATGGAACTTAAATCCCAAACTCGCAGCAAGCCAATATTTCACTCTCCACCACTCCAATTTTTAACTTTCTCAACAGTCTGGAATAATGGATCTAAGAATACTCTATTGATATTCTCTCTAATCTCATCCTTGGAATAACCGCGAACATTACGTTGATATACATATAGTTGAGGAGCGAACATGGCAATGATCGCATCTGCAGTATACACGGGGTCCAGTGTTGCTCGCCCTTGCTCTTGAAGCGCCTCTTCAAGCAGCCCACATAGTATAGCATGAATCGATTTATATAGAGGGGTAGAAAAAATTATGAAGTTTTCATCACAGCTTGGCGCTTTTATAGCATTTAAGTTCTTGGACTGATTCTCAACATAGCCTAACATCAATTCAATAATATTCTCTAGCTTATGACGAATAGTCTGTTCTTTAGACTCATACAAATAACCTTGCATCTCATCTACAATACGACACATACTCGCCTTCATGATATCGAGGCATAATTCCCCTTTATGCGCATATCTTCGATACAAGGTTCCTTGACCAATCCCCGCTAATTGAGCAATCTGTCGCATACTCACGTTATCCATTCCATGCGCATCGAATAACTGCTGTGCACTTTGCAGAATAATACGCTGATTTTCCTGATAGTCACGACGTTCCTTACGCTCTCGCAAAGTAAAACACCTCATTTCCAATAACAAAATCTTTATTTGACAAGCGGACAATAGTCCGTTAAAATCAGAAAAATGAGTTCATGCTTACAATTATTAACTCTATAAACAAAACCTATTGTACTCCCCAATCATAGTTGGGTCAAGGAATTATAAACAAATAAGGAGAATGAGAACATGTCGACAAGCTCTATGAATAGGAAATTAAATGAGGCCCCACAATCCATTAGGGAGATCCTGGTACCACTTATCGCCATTATTATCGGATTGTTCATGGTTATCCTTGATGGTACAGCCATGAACGTTGCACTACCAGGCTTGGTTAAGGAATTTGACAGCACGCTCTCTTTATTACAGTGGACGGTTACGGGGTATGCGTTAGCCCAAGCGGCAGTAATCCCGTTAGCAGGCTGGCTATCCGATCGCTTCGGGGCCAAACGGGTCTTTCTCATCTCCATAGCTCTATTCACAATTGGATCATTATTATGCGCACTTGCAGCTAGCCCGTTACAGCTTATTATCTATCGTGTACTTCAAGGTCTTGGCGGTGGTATGGTAATGCCGATCGCAATGGCATTTACATATCGTCTTAGCCCACCTGGTAAGGTAGGAGCTGTTATGGGAATGATGGGAATTCCCATTCTATTAGCACCAGCATTAGGACCCATCGTCGCAGGCGCATTGGTGGATTTCGCGGCATGGCAATGGATTTTCATCATTAACCTGCCAATTGGTATTGCAGGTATCATTATTGGTATTCGTTCGTTACCAAGCATTCAGAGACAAACCGTTGCCGGACTTGATATATGGGGAATGATCTTCGGACCACTTGCATTCGCCTCGTTAGCATATGGCGTAAGCGAAGGCGGACATGATTGGACTTCCGTGAAGACTGTCACAGGCATAACCGTGGGTGTTATTTCATTAGCTATCTTCATTCTAGTAGAGCTGCGCCAGAAGCATCCTATGCTAGAGCTAAGAGTATTCCGCTCCATGGATTTTAGCCGAGGTATAGTGATTCAATGGATCTCACAAATAGCCTTATTCGGAACGATGTTCCTAATCCCGCTCTTCCTGCAAACCGCTAAGGGATACAGCGCCTTCGAGACAGGATTGATTATGCTTCCACAAGCAATTGCTGCGGGAATATTCATGCCGATTAGCGGCAAATTATTCGATCGTATTGGCGCGAGGCCGCTAGTCATATCAGGTATGGCGCTGCTTACGATAGCAGCCTTTATGATAACGCGCATTGGGGCTGAGGATGGAATATCATCATTGATGCTACCTCTTTCATTGATTGGTGCCGGAATGGGTTTATCCATGATGCCGCTCAATACCCATCTCATTCAATCAGCACCACAGAATTTAGTTGGCCGAGTCACTTCTCTTACGAATGCCGCGCAGCAGGTTATGGCCTCCTTCGCGATTGCCGGGCTCGCAACCATCCTGACGAATCGATTTACATTTCACGCCGGAGAAGGCATCAAATCCCCTCTTGAAATGTGGGCATCCTCCTATAGTGAGACATTCTTGGTGCTAGTAGGCATCGCAATTATAGGTATGTCCCTTGCATTCCTGTTAACAAAGCCTAAGAAGTTAGCTTCAGATGGAGAGCTATCGACCGATGCTGAGGTTCCTATTATGATGCATGGTTAATTCGAGCAGTTAACACATACAAGAACGAGGCTGCCTATGTCTAGTGGACATAGAGCAGCCTCGTTCTGATTAACACTATTGTTATGAGTTTAGGAAAGCGAAGCTACCTCTTACGCGAATCCGTCAGCTGGAATTGATTCACCAGCTGCTGCAGGAAGTCGGTAATGGCCACAACCTGAGTAGATGTTCGTCGAGAGTTTAGAATCTCAGCGAGCAGCTCCTTAACTTTAGACTCTACCTCACTCGAGATTCTGCGGTTGTCTTTACTCACATTAGCGATTTTCTCCATCAATATTACAACATCATCAACGACCTGCGTCTTCAACGAATCTTCTGCATTGGCTTCATTCAGAATAACTGTCGTTGCCGCTACAAGCTGCGTTCCTTCCGCGACCACTCGCGTTCCTTCCTCCATCGAGGATATGGCTTCTTGGGCATTTATGTAGATTTGGTCCACCGTCCCATGAATCTCCTCTGTTGATTTGCGGGTTAGATCTGCCAGCTTCCTTATCTCACCAGCAACCACCGCGAAACCACGCCCATGCTCCCCTACCCTCGCCGCTTCAATCGAAGCATTCAATGCTAACAGATTAGTTCGAGTAGAAATTTCATCAATGACTTGCAGCACAGATTGAATTTGCTTAGTCGTATCCATGAAAGTAATTATCGTTTCATTCGTTTCGGCAACCTTGGAGGAGATCTGGGACATCTTATCTCCAATTCGTTCCACTTCATCCTGCGCTACACCAATCTGCTCTGAAGCTTTGTTCTCCAGTTGACTCAATGTGACCTTCATCTCATCAACGACATCCTTAGCCAAATCAATATCCTTCAGTTGGCTTCGAATACTTCGTATCATATCATTAATTCTGTTACTCATTCGTTCCGTTGAACCTACACTGCTGCCTGTAGATTGATCAAGCATCTGTTGGTTAGCTTGAACGTCTGCTGCCGCTTGCTTCACCTGCACCATAATACCTTCTAGGGAATCAATCATATTGTTTATCCATTTGGCAAGCTCTTGAGACTCATCATTATCGAATTCTGACGGGATTAGTCGTTGCGTTAAATCACCTTTACCCTCCGCATTAATTCGGATAAACCGATTAATCTGTTCCAAGTGAACAATATGACGATGAGTTCCCTTATTGTGCAGTACCCTTGCGATGATGAGGCCGAATGCTGCAGATAGTGCGCCGACACTCAATGCTGCAATCATCTGACTTACCTGTTGATACATGAGTCCGAATACAGATACCGATAGAAGAAGAGATGATATTAACAGCAACGGAAGATAGAGCCTAAGCATACGCCAGCCCAAACCTCGTATACGATATACCTCCTCAAGATCACCCTCACACATCATACCCCATACATCCGGACAATTTGGAAGCTGAAAAGTAACCCCTTTACCAATAACCGGAATATGTCGGTAATCTGAATAACCCGGGAATTCTACGAATAGATTGTTACCATTCTTAATCGTCCTCGCTACACCTGGATGTAGCTGCTGAGTTGCTGGATCGGTAAATATAATTTCAAGCTCTGTATGCTCCTTAATCGAAACAACGCCCCAGTCTGTACGTACGCCATCCTTGAGATTATCGCCATGCGTAAAAGTTCGATCCTCAAATCTACTCCGCGACAGCGCTGTTCCCGGCTGAATGTGATTATTAAGCTTGGATTTAGCCATGAATATATAATTATCACCAGAGTCTGGATATACGTGTCCGGATTCCCTCTGAATCAAATCACCGATTACATCATTAGGTACTCTCCCACATAGAGCTCCACTATATTGATCATTCTCCATAATGGGGACAATGAACAGCAAAGTCATCTTATCATGAAAGGAAGATGTGCTTGGCCCGATCGATAGCGTGAGCGGATCCCCATACGGTCCAAACAGGCATTTGCGCCCTTGCCCTTCGCGAGCATATAACAAGCCTGACGATAGCAAGCTGCTCTGATCATAATTTCTCCCGAGATGTGCAGGGTAAGTTGAATATCGAACGGTACCTTCTCTATCTAGCAAGAAGATTTCAGACAAGCTTGACGCACGATTATGGGTTGCCGTGAACAGCTTGTCCCATATACTAGTAACTACTCCTTCTGATAAACTACCGGATGTTTGTATGGATTGCAGGTGCTCTAATAGTCTATCAAGATGTCCCCAATATTCTGTTGTCCATTCGACCAAGGTATCAACACGCGTCTGAGCAATGCCCTCAAAGATGTGCTCTACGTCTGGCTTCAAGCGTGCATTCAAACGATATGACCACCATAGAGGTAAGCCCAACTTCATCCCAATCCAACCAAACATAGCAATCACCCCACAACTTATTATGTCACCTTATGATGATCCATGTTATAAATTGTAACATCAATTTGACGTGAAGCTAGTTTTATTTCTTTATTTGCTCATAAATATTTGATGTAACCGTTTTATCTTTGACAAATTTATGTATTTGACAATTGTAATCCGATTTTAGTCAGTCTTACTTACATGTATAGACACAAATAACCCCCGTTTATTCAATAAACGGAGGTTATTCCTTACATAAGCTATTCACTTGTATACTTCCCGTTCCTTTCTCCAACATGCACAGCACGTCTTATATTCAGATTCTTGTTCCAGACATGTCAAGCATGCCGTACTACCAGAAAGTCTATCCTTCTTACATAAACCAAATGCTATCATATTCCATAAATCCACTCTGTATCCATGATACTAAACCCGCTGAGTTCCCGCATGCCCACAGTTCGAGAATAGGTTGTCACTCCCTCTTCTTCTTGTCTTCCAACTGATTCTAGCATGCATCGCTAACTTATTCCACTGGACTATCTCCTCTCAGATACAAGGTTATATTATCATCAGTTACAGGCGACCAATATAAATATTGTGGTGAATAGCTACATCGTTTAACGATGGCTTGAATGTCACCCTATTTCGCCTGATACTGAAAGATAAACAGTGTGTATAGCTATCGTTTTGTTGCTTTTAGTATAGATCAAAGCATCAATAAATGAAATATTCAGAATAATCCAAAAACGATAATATTCGTGCGAATTGTTCAAGGAAAATAGGTAATCCGCCCATATTCTTAGTATTACTGTATATTAATATGCTAGTTTAGCATTCATAGAAACTTGCATATAAGCTGCCGGCTGTCGATCGCATAATCGTATCCATGCATCTACACAGCGCTCGTCGAAATGGCTATTCTTTCCCTTGGCTAGCAGCTGTATTACCTCTTGATGTGACCAGGCTTGACGGTACGCTCTATTAGAGGTTAATGCATCATACACGTCCGCAACCGCTACTATCCTCGCCAATATCGGAATGTCCTCACCCTTTAATTGATCCGGATAGCCTGTTCCATCCCAACGCTCATGGTGCGAGCGAATAATTCCTAGCTCATCCATCATGAAGCCAAGCGTTCTGCACATCTCATATCCTTTAACCGGATGCTGCTCTATATTCAGCCTCTCTTCACTCGTCAGCTTTCCGGGTTTATTCAATATAGCATCAGGGACATTGATTTTCCCAACATCATGAACGATTGCACCTTGCGCCAGTGCACGTAATTGTTCAGGCTGAACGTTTAGTTCTCTAGCAAGCTGTAGAGCGTACAATGTGACACGCAAATTATGTCCACTCGTATAACTATCTCTTGTCTCTGTAGCTAATATTAACGCTTTTACACTCGGTGATAAACTATTAGTAACCTTCTCTATTGGATCTGTGGTGAACATCGCCTTTAAGGCCAACACAATCGATTTATTCCCGTTATTCTGTCGAATTAATCCTATGATCATACTAATCGTAGAAGCTAATAACAGAAAATGATAAAGCCACCAGCTAAGCTGCCACAAATTTCCCAGTACCATAATAATTTGAGCAACTATAAACCAACAAGCGCTATAGATGATATGTATTTGCAAGGGAAATCTAGAAAACCGATAGGATTGATAATAACGATATATGGCTAGAGCGTTGAATAATAAAGTAATAACAGCAACAGTACCCTTGAGCGGGTTCTCATTCAGCGGAATAAAATCTACGATCTCCGGGTATTGCATACCTATAATACCAAATAGGATTAAGAGAATAGTCCACACTGGCACTAAAAAATTCTGCCCCATCGATAAGAATATGACTAGCTTGTGATCTGAAGATAATGAAGATAACCAGAGCCAGAAGGAAGCAAGTAAAACACTGAGCGATGCAGCTATCGGTGGCAAGTGACTTGCATGCATAAGGAAATTAGGAGTAGATAAGCCGTGAATCGAGAATAAGCCCGCTAACGAAATAAAGGATAGTGACAGAAAGCTAATCTTAATATTCCTTAATCTACGTCCCGCTACTCCAACTGCAATAGCAATGATCATAGATAAGATAGCAACAGAGCTTACAATATAGAAGTGTCCTTGGGGCATAGCATAAATCCCATTCTCCAAATACCCTAAACGCAATGCTTCAAAGAGCAGGTATGGAATGATTATAGCAAGAGCAGGACCAATCAATCCTCGGAATCCCATAAGGCTGTTTACCCTTCTTTCGCTTACATACATGACTACAATTATCTTATCATATATATAAGTTGAATGGATAGATTATCCTATTCCTGCTTATTTACGACCATAGTCCGCCTTGATTTCTCCCCATGCTCTTGTTTCCCATTTCGCCACTTTATTATCATATGAATTGGTCTGCAGCCATCTTACAGCACGATCTACGAGCGCCCAGATCTCAACAGTCGACGCATCCCTCTCCAACGTAGAGGAAACCGCCTTCTTCTTCACCCAGTTAATCGCATTGACTGAATCGCTGTATACGGTCTTGGTGCTGCCTTGCTTCTTCAGATAAGCTAATGCATGTACGATAGCAAGGAATTCACCTAAATTATTCGTGCCTTTATTGACAGGACCAACAGCGAACAAGACCTCGCCGGTACGTGTGTCAACCCCTTTATATTCTACTGGACCAGGATTGCCGCTTGTTCCTACGTCCACGGAGATACTATCATAATCGATGTCTGCTAGATTGCCGCTGGCCGCTGGCTTAGAGTTGCCAGGCTTAGGCTTAGCTTTCTGCCCTTGTCCCCAATGCAGCTTCCAGCCCTCTTTATATGCTTTCTCAGCCTCTAGCTTAGAATCATACGATTTATATTTAGCATCCCTCATATGATTCACCTGATCTTGACACTCTGCCCAACTCGTATAGATGCCCGGTGACTTCCCTACCCATATTACATAATATTTTGACTTCGCCATCATAATCCCCTTCACTTCAATCACGTAATTGCCGCCTGCTAGGCAGATTAAGAATTAATAATCCAACAATGAATACGAATGTTCCAGCAAGAATATACAAGGTAATAGGCTCTCTGAAGAACAAATAAGACCATAGGATTGAGAATAGAACGGAACAATTGCTAATAATGACTATCATAGGGAAGGGCACTCGACGGACTGCCTCGGTAAACCAATAGAAGCTTAATCCAGTGATGAGTCCGAGTAAGACAATGGCTAACCACGCTAGTGCTGTCGACGATCCAACAAAGCCTTGGGACTGAATAGGCAGCGGAAGTGCCATGAGAAGAGAGCACCATAAGAATACAGAGAAGTTCATATTCCCGGTATCCATATGCTGGATCAGCATCTTCTGACTTAATACATGTAAGGAAGCGCCCATCGCTGCAAGCGTGAATAGGAGTGTGAGCTCTGCATCACTTTCTAAGAACAGGGATAATGATTGACCATTCCAGCTAATAAATAATACACCAACCATACATAGAGCTGCAGCAAGCCAGCCTTTACCGGAAATCCGGTCCTTCAATATTAAAGTTGAAACAAGCAGGAGCACAACGGTTTGAATAGGTGGAATTAGAATGTTCCCATACGCATATCCATTGGCAATGGCAATGTTCTCGAAGTAGTAATTCGCACTCTTACCAATTGCACCAATCCATATCCACTTCATGTTCCCCCGCAGCTTAATTTGACCATCCTTAATCAGTAGGAAGGCACCTAAGAACACAATGCCGATAGCGAATCTAGCGAAAGTAATGATCGTAGTATCCAGCATCTCTGATGCAATTGTAACTAATATGCCTACAAAGCTCCAAGCCAATGTAGCTAGGAGGAGCAAGATGTATCCCATTGTTGTCAACCCCATTCATCTGCAAACACGATAATTATTGTATCATGTTCAAGCGTGAATGTGACGACATTCATTGTTGAATTCTGACGAATTGCGCATAATCCTGCAACAGACGCTCATAAGCCTCAT
The DNA here is from genome assembly GCA_002383285.1 of Caryophanales bacterium UBA4100. Taxonomy (GTDB): domain Bacteria; phylum Bacillota; class Bacilli; order Paenibacillales; family UBA4045; genus UBA4045. The sequence continues at coordinate 39,793 of DFXU01000050.1, read as the reverse complement.
CGATATGCTCAGGTATATCCACATGCTCTATAAAGCCTTGTCCTCTAGGGCCATAACCATAAGCGTCATCTCTTAATCGTGGAATTTCTCCCATGATCAGAGAGACTAGTCTATCCGCATCCCAAGCGTGCTGGAGTCGTTCATGTTCTTCTATAGCCAGACAGCCCGCCTTCACCATAAAATTGGGGGTAAAGGCGGGGTAGTTAATAAATTGGCTTTCCTCTCCTGCCGCACTCCATACCCGCTTGAACGAAGCATATGATCTCAGCTGCATCGCAGGGTCCTGCATGATAAGTATTGATCTTGGATTCCGCCCGAGTGACGCTAGCTTCTTCATCGCATAGCTAGCATTGTTACCGCAATTCGTAGACTCCGTCTCCAAGAGAATTTGATCCTTATGAATTCTCTCACATCGAATAGCAACCTCTAAGAGCATCTCAGCTTCAGACTTTACACCTGTTGGAATATCCATATATGCCGATGAACGCTGCAGAGCCTCGACCAAATATATGGTCGAGTGACCCCTTCCTCCAACAATCATTAGTTCCTTAGCTAACCCAGCCGCTAATGCAGTTGCAGCAATCTCAATTGTCGAGATGACGCTGCTGCCTAATACTAGAAGCAGATCTACCTGATTCATCCCATAGCAAGAGGACAGCTCTTCGCTAGATAGCCGTCCAATATCTCTGCGCGCTAGAAATCCCATAATCTGATTTAAATCAATTGCTTGCCTAAGTACATTAATATCTTCATCATTCACCACGTATATCACCCGCTGCTTGGATTCGAATGCATGTATCACTTATGTTATAGGAACAGCTCATTCGAATCAATCAAGTTTTATCCGATTCATCCAACCCGCCCTTCCCCGCAGGCAGCTTGAGCCATTGCTCTCTCGTAATAACCATAGGTCTCGGCATCGTCAATGAACAATAGAGAATACCCGCCGTACAGACGATGAGTACAATCCAATCTAGCGTAACCATGCCACGCCAGCTGAACTGTCAGAATGGGGTTGTCCATGATTCGGTCGAACCTCTGATAAACACAACTGGAATTCATCCGCATTCTTGAGCTTGTACACGTCCCGTTCTAGCTCTCGGAATTCCTTCTCACGTGCATGCTCAAATTTCTCGTAGAGCTCTAGTTTAGACTTCATGGTATTTACTACTTCTAGTAGAGCATTGAATTTATCCTCAGTTATATACATGAACGATTCTCCTCTCGAATAAGTAATCTAACATTATGATACATAATGTATCATGTCAAGGCTATGACAAAAGAAGACACCTGGTACGGCATCTTCTTGTATGAAAGGACATGATCAGCGTGTTAAAACTCTCATTTCTTTGCTGTCGAGCTCCACTGTTCAACCTGTCTAAAAGCCTCTAAAACCATTCCTGATGTGACGGAAAAGCTCATATTACCCATGGTGCTTGACGGCAACAACGATATCCGTACAACCTCCTCCCATTCGGGCTGACTCAATTCGCGATGAATACCAATCTGCTCCAAGCGATAAGGTAAGCCAACCGCTTGGTAGAAAGCTAATATCTCATCGATATAGGACTGAGGGCGCTTCTCCAACGCGAGCTGAACTAATATACCGTAAGCAACCTTCTCACCATGTAGAATCAGATGTGTCTCTGGGATAACCGTTAAACCGTTGTGAATAGCATGCGCTCCCGCCGACCTGCAGCTATCTTCTCCAAGCCCGGCTACCATACCGCTAAACAGTAGATTCGCATCTATGACATATTGCAGTGCTTCACTAGGGATTGAGCGAGAAGCGTCCTGCATCGCTTGGGCACTATGCTCAATTAGCGTATCGTAGCACAACTTAGCAGCTTGTAGTCCTCCAACGGTAGGAAGATTACGTTTCTTGCCTGTGGCAGACATAGGCGCTTCAATCCATTTGGCCAGCGTATCGGCTATTCCAGCTCCAAGATAGCGAACGGGTGCTTTCGCGATAACCTCAGTATCTACAAGACAGAGCAAGGTTCCACGGATATAAACAGGAAAATCAATATACACCCCGTCCTCTGTATACATGATCGATAAATTCGCAATAGCTGCACAGGTCGCTGCAAGGGTTGGAATAGCTACGAATGGCTTATTATAACTATTAGCAAGAGCCTTGGCGGTGTCTAAAACCTTGCCACCTCCAACACCACAGATCAGCTCCGTTCCAGCTGGTACTAATTCTCTCAATCTGTTTACTTCTTCATAAGAGCACTCACCCTTATATGTCTGAACCTCATAGACAAGTCCTTCACGCTCAAGGCTTGTAGTCAATCGATCCCCACAGCTTTCCCAGGATTTATGCCCAGTTACGATAAATATCGATTTGCCATACTGACCTATCCACTCACCTGCTCGGTTTAGAATTCCCGGTTCATGTATATAAGCATTAGGTGATCCCAACACAAAATGTACACCGTTCATATGCATTTCCCCCTAATAGATAATGATATATACATCCTATTATCTATTATTCTGCTTGCTAAAACCACTAAAATTGATATAGAAAATATCCACGTCTAAAAAAAGTGATAAACAACGTTCCAATGCAAAATCCAACACCAATGGGTATGCACATGAATGGATCAATTCTTGACATTCATATTCGAGTGATGTATATTTAACCCAATTCAATATGGATAATCTTACTAAGGAAGCACCTGTAAGAATTGGCAATAATGCCTTTTCTTATAGGTGCTTCTTTGTCGTCGTATGTCATCCAACATTACAAGGAGGAATATAAGTGAACAGATTGTATATCGTCTTACTATCCATCATGATGTTAGTTATTATCGCTCCCACCGCAATGATGGTCGCTCCTGCCCAATTGTCCGCTACCGCCAAGTCCAAATTGCAGAAGGTGATATCCGATGCTGATACTAAGCTTGCGAGCAGCCTGCAGCTTCAATACAGTACGCTTCTTAAGACTCAAGAGCAGGAGCAGCAATGGGATGAGAGCATCAAGGTAATTCATTATAAGAACGAGGAAGCCCTGATCAGTGTTCGCAAGCAGATAAACCTTATTGATAATAACCATCTAAGCAAGCTGGAATCTCAAGTGAAACAAACCAAGGAACGATATAGGCCATTATTCGATTCATACACCACATTAAATAAACAAATTAAGGCAGCTAAGTTATTCAACAATAAGAAGCTGAATAGCTCCCTGCGTGCACAAGCAGATGTGATGAAGATTGCAGTTCAGCTAGCACGTCAGGATATCCGAAATAAGGAGCATACATTCAAGGTGGCGAAGGATAATAAAACGAAGATGGTCAAGAGGCTACGATCAGCTCTATCTGATATCGATCCCATAAAGGTAAAGATCAAATCAGAGAAGGCTCGCATGAGTAAAACTAAGCAACGTTTCACATCAGGGTGGAGAACACTGAATGAAGGGATAAAAAAAAGCGATGCCAAGAGCATCATGAATGCGCTGACCTCGCTGGTTTCAATATCTAAGCAAGTGAATGAACATCAGAAAAAGATCCATGCTTACGAGAAATCAATTAACGATATTGTGCTTCGTGTAAAGTCCCAAGTACCATGAGTATGGTATCACTTATAAACCAAGTGAGGTATTAATCTCCTTCAGCTTAGCAGCCGAACGATGAAGCAGCTCCTTCTCGAGCTCTGAGATATCCAAATCCAATATCTCTCTAACACCATGTCGATCGACCACACATGGAACGCCCAGATATACATCGGATACGCCGTGATAATCGACTAGCAGGGTAGATACATTCAAGACAGATCCTTCGTCACGAACAATGGCTGTACATATTCGATCCAAGGCTAGAGCTATAGCATAATAGGTAGAGCCCTTCGCATCAATAATCTGGTATGCCGCATCTCTCGTATCGGTGAAGATCTGCTCCCTTTCCTCCGTACTCAGGCTTAGTTCAGTCCCAGCTACATTAGCTAAGCTCCAGAGAGGGAGCTCCGAGTCTCCATGCTCTCCTACGATATGCGCATGAACGCTGCGCGGATCAATCTGGAGATGTTCGCCGATTAGATAACGAAATCGAGCACTATCGAGTAAAGTACCAGAACCAATTACTCGATGGACAGGCCATTGCGATTTCTTCCATGAGAAGTAGCTCATGATATCAACTGGGTTAGAAGCGATAAGAAGTATGCCATCTGAATTGTATTTCATAACTTGATTGATAATACTCTCGAATATAGCGCCATTGCGCTTCAATAGATCAATCCGATTCTCACCAGGCTTCTGTGCCGCTCCGGCAGTAATAATGATTATATCAGCACTCCTGCAATCCTCATACGTTCCTGCCCAAACCTTTGACCTACCTAGAAAGGGTAATCCGTGATTCATATCGAGCGCGTCGCCAATTGCCTTATTCTGATTAGCATCAATAAGCACAAGCTCATCAACGCGCTCCCTCAGTAATAACGTATAGGCTGTTGTAGAACCTACTGCACCGATGCCAATAATAACTATTCTTGTCCTGTTCTTCATATAAACACTCCTCGTAGATTAATGACCTTCATATAAGGCATACATATTCTTTATTCCCTTTGCCTTATACATCGCACGATCCGCATAGTTTATTAAGGTTTGATAATCACTCGTATCAGCTGGATATTTACTAAACCCTATGCTTGCTCCTATCTGTATACAAGCCCCATTAATCAGTATGGGTTGTTGCAGGGATCTGATCATATCCAATGCGACCCTCTCCAGCACTTTGTTATCCGTTGAATCAATAATCGCAGTGAATTCATCTCCGCCTAGACGGAATATCGCTTCTTGAGAAGCAGCGCTCTCTTTGGTGTCAGTGAACGTGACCATAACATGCTCCAAGATATGATGTAACCGACTCGATATCTCAATTAATACCAAGTCTCCTATATCATGTCCATATGTATCATTCACTAGTTTAAATCCGTCTATATCCACAAACATCAGTGTGAATGAATTCTTATCCCTGCATACCGAGATTAACTGATTATGGAATGACCTGCGATTATATAAATTAGTCAATTGATCGAAGTGTGCTAGATGTACGAGATGCTCCTGATTCTCTTTACGTAGTCGGATTTCTTGCTGCAAGCTGTCAATCAGATAAATCCCTTTCAGATTAGCGCTTAAGCTTGATGTTAATGAGAGGTAAATACGTATGTCAATCTTGGATGTCTCTAGAAGAATAAATCCATAGTGATCATCCGAAATGTGCAGCAACTCAGCTATATAAGTTACCCTTCTATCCACTGGAATCAGGCGGCTCTTGACATCATATAAGGTGCTCATGGCTTCAGTCGCATTATACTGCCAATCTACGTATTCAAAGGTCAGATTACATTCGTCAAAATCCCGACTATTCTGGTTATATTCAAACACATAACAGTTCCTAATATCCAACCTTGCGAGACCTAACCGAAGCACATTGAAGTAGTCAATTCTTGTGTAGGCGGTTGCCAGCATCTGATGAATTTCTTCCGTCTGGCGAAAGTATAAATCCTTCTCCTCTTTCTCTCTGCCTAACTCTTTCAGCTCAGTCTCAAAATTATGAATGGTTCTCTGCCTAAGGCAACCGCAAGATTCACGATATTCAATCCGTGCAGGCACTAAAGTTTTGGGATTGACGGTTCCTGTACGAATCAATCCAATTAATTTCTCTGTACCAGAGAACCCAATTTCCTTAGTAGGGTAGTAGATGCTTGTAATACTAGGTGATGCGTACTTGAGAATTTGTCCGTCCTCATAGCTGCATACCGCTATGTCCTCTGGAATGCGATAGCCTTTATTCAACAATAACCTCTGAACTGTATATGCTTCCTCCATCGTCATCGCCATAATTGAATCAAACTCAACTTTTCGTTCATCAAGTAATATGTGTAGCGCTCTCTGAACTCTTTCATACATATTATACCCTTCTAATATCGACTCACTCACATATAAGTTCGGATCATATATACCTTGTTCAATTAAGGTTTCGACATAGACATCATTCCTGCCATCATACGACCATGGACATATATATGCGATCCTCTTATACTGATGAACTTGAACAAGGTGGTGGATGAGCTTCCGTAGATAGTAGCCTCCATCTACATAATTGCTTGGAATGTTATCCCTAACTTTACCAATGCTATATAAAGGAACATTAATCTTCTCTCTTAACAGAGATAGATTCCCTCCGGACACACCATAAGCCCAACCGGTAAATATGAGTCCATCCAAATTGAATTTCTTGATCAATTCTATAATCACATTATGTTGAGATCCAACATTGAACAATTCATTCGCATTGAGATAGCCAAATCTGATCAGGTTGACATCGTATTGCTCACAGGCCTCCGCTACACCTAAGAATGAATTATTGACATTCTCATTCTTCAGCCAATTGTTCTCAGCAAAGCAACCAATTGTTAATCGCACTGGCCATCACCCCCTTGGTGACTATATGCTATATTATAGTTCTTAGTTAGGTAGTCAAATCAAAATTCAACATAAAAATATCATTTCCTTCTTTTCCTATGAATATGGTATGATATCAATAAAAAGGAGGTAACCCTAATGACACTTCAATCGAAAGCTACATCATTCGAATGTACCAATGAGGTTCCTCTACATTGGGTTCGAGCAAACCAAATCGGAATTTTATTATGCATTATCATCTCGCTCATCATTGGACAGCCATGGGTGCTTGCAATTGCTCTTGCTGTACAATTAGTAGCACGTTGGTTTGGTGCTCAATACAACCTATTCATCCGCTTAATCGCTAGCTTACTTCCTGCAAGCAACAGAACGGAAAGCCGTGAATTGCTAAGATTCAATAATCTCTTGGCTATCCTATTCTTATTGGGATTTTTGATCGCCATTGTCTTCCATGCAACCATCACTGCATATATCTTTCTCGCGATGTTGACCACTGCTGTTGTACTCGCGTTATCCGGCTTCTGCCTAGGCTGCTTTATGTACTTCCAATGGAAGCAATTCTGGCTTCGCCGTAATAGAAGAATTCATTCATAATGCTATATACTTATACCATATCGAGAATCGCCATTCTTGAATATAAGGATACTCCCAATAATTAAGTATAATATAAAATGAGTATGTACTTAACTCAGGAGTTGATATCATTAACAAGGCTTAACGGTAAAAAGTTCCTTTAAATTTATAAAACTTATAACCACAGGTCATTTAACGGAAGAAAGTTCTATTATGCACTCATAATATCTTGATTATAGGTCTGAATCTATCCCCTAACGGAAATTACTTCCTCTACCTTACAAAAATCCAGATGAAGCAGGATGGTAAAAGGAAAATGTTTCCTCTATCCATCTTTCAACTGAGTTAAGTGCATGCTCATTTAATATAATAAACACAGACGATAGAATGATTAATTTTCTTAACATTGTTAGTACTCCTAATAATTAGTATAGGGAAATATTCCCTCTACTGCATTGTACTAGAACTATTATGTCAAAGGAAGCATAAATCTTTTTTATTTTTAGGCTTTTCCGTTCATTTCAGAAAAGAAAAGAGCCGTCATATCGACGACTCTTCTTGGTAAAATACTATGAAGCTCAAATGAATCTTACTGTTCGACAATGATTACGGATTGGGTTTCTGCTTCCCATTCAACAGCCGCCTTTAGTGCCTCACTTACAAAGCGAACTGGAACAACGGTACTATTATTAACAATCGCCGCGGGCACATCAAGCGTTAATTCATGACCATCGACAAATGCAGTCTTACTATCAATAAAGAGCTTAACTGTTATACCGTCGCGAGTAACGGTAACGGAGCGCTCTTCTTTGTTCCAGCTCACTTCTGCATTCAAAGCCTCAGCAATAGCGCGGAATGGCACTAATGTGCTGCCATCACGAATGAATGGAGCTGTGTCAAAGGTGGGCTCTTCGCCATTCACGTATAGCTTCAGCCCTTTTTTGCCCATTTTTTCATACATTTTTCCTAGCCTTTTGTAAGAATCGATATTCTTTACGTTCGCACGCACAGCTTCCTTCTGTACATAAACTGCGTCGGTTACACTACCGCTCTCCTCAAGGTATTCTGCGACTAGTGACAGAGCCACATCCTTCTCAATGATGGTCTCAAGCTCAGCTTTCATTTCAGCTGTAAGCTTAGTTTCATATTTCGATAATAAAAGCTCCGCAATTACAGCTCCTGCAGGCTTGTCCTTCACATTATTGATCGCATTTAGAAGTCCCTTATAGCCATTATTACCTTTATTACCATATGTAGCTGCTGTAACCGTTAGGTCTGTATCTGCTTCTACCTCAATATTAGCATTTACATTTGTGTTGGTTGCTTCCTCATTCTTGCTCGCACCATTACCATTACCTGATTTTGCAAGCGCGGATCCTGACATAAGACTTACTGCTAATACGCATGATAAGATCATCATCCAGCTTTTTTTCATTACCTTTGGCCTCCTTGAATTATGTGTCTACTCAAACATTCGGTTACATCATTCATTTTATGGGGGTAGGATTATCTGAGTCAAATAAATATTTATCCGAATCGAGGGCAAACTTAAATAAGCGTCCATAACATATTCGGGAGACGATAGCATTGGTTAAAGCAAAGAAGGATATGTTGAGCAGGAAATTTTATAGAAGCCTAAAGAAGCATCCTGTGCTCAAAAATCCGATCGTACTTGTATATCTCGTTAGCTTCATAATCATTGCTGCAGGCTACATTATTTATCTTATTTATAAAGAAAGCATATAGAGGAGACTACTGTGGATAAAACGAAATATTACGTGTCTGTACAAGCCAACTCTATCCTTACCGATCAAGCTGCTGCAGCATATGAATTAGAGATACTCGCATCAGAGCGGGAGGTAGAGCAGATACAGGAGTTATTTAATAGTAAATTATTAGCGGAAGATGGCACATTCATCCGTAGCATGACACCTGCAATCCCCTATCACATGGATGATGACAACGACAGATATGACTACTATCTCATTGAAATCTACAAGAAGCTATATGAACTAGGGACAGCCGAGACCAAATCCCATATTAAGCAGATGGGAATTCTCTAATAGTTGAAAAGCAATGATTCTATTGAAATCGTTGCATTAACGCATACTCATCTGGGTAAATCATAATAAATTCTGCTAATCCGATTAATCGGAACATCTTCTGATAATGGGAGTTTATCCCGAAGGCATAGATCGTAAAACCCGCCTTCTTCCCCGTCTGTGCCAACCGTATTAGAACTGCAATACCCGCGCTGTTAATATATTCAACCTCTGAGAAATTCAATATCACATTGGCCCCATCACCTAAACCCTCACTCCAATTACGCTGATGAAGTAATATATCCTCAGCATCTTTCGTCAAATCACCTTGTATATCGAGGATAAGTCCACTAGCGAATATTCTCTCTCCGATCGTCAGCTCATTCTTCAATCTGCAACAGCCCCTTCATATCCTAATTGGCTTAGAGATCACCTGCACCCATTCTGAGAAAATGCAGCTCTATACAAAACTTCCCCTTATAACACGTAGTCAATACGGAATCAGCATAATGGCTCATCAGCTGCAGTCCCCAGCCTCTTGGATTATCCCATTCCAATTTGCGGCCAACATATACTACAGGATTGATATCCCCAATTTGAGTGCCATTGCCATCATCCATAATTCGGAACGTATATCGATCTACTTGGATGAGAAGGTTAACATTCACTAATAAATCCTTCATTAATTTGTTGCCATGCTCGATTGCATTCAAGCAAGCCTCTGAAACAGCTGTAATCATTTCTTCGATACGAGGTTCCTCTATCTGCAATTCCTGGAACGTATTACGAAGCTCTCTCATCACATATTTCTCCTGTCCAAGCTCGCTCATGATCGTCCATTCTTTCTGAATACTCACGATATCAGTCACTCACACCGCCCTCTTTCACATAGAAAGCCTCATTAATTACAATAACATATCCTCTTTACAAAAATATTACAACCATCTCGAGCGCTACCGCTCGATCCAGATAACCGTCCGGTCATCCTCGCGATCTGGATTAGCAGATTCTGAGATTCGCTTCATGAGCATCTCAATCTGCTGTGACAATGTCCCTTCCGTTCGCTCCAGCAAATATTGCTCAAAGCTCTCAAATCCTACCATACTTCCATCCTTACGTAAGCTCTCGATCATACCATCGGTATACATCACAATTTGGCTGCCTCTCGGGAAGTCAATACGATGAGTCTGGTAAGAGGCCTCAGCAATAATTCCTAGGGGGAGTGAGGGACGAACGATTTCCTCAAGCCGGTCCTCCCACATTACATAAGGAGGCATGTGACCTGCATTCGCATATAGTAAATCTGTATGATCTTGATCGAATATAACAAGACTCACTGTTATGAATAAATTTCCCTGTAGCGCTTGAAACATATGTCTATTAAGCCTTGTTAGCACATCTGCTGCGGTTCCACCTACCCGGATTTCTCTTCGGAACAAGGACATAACCGCAGTCATGAGTAGTGCTGCCTGCATTCCCTTACCCACTACATCACCTACAAGGACAGCGAATTTGCGTTCACTAAGCTTAACGAAGTCATAGAAATCGCCGCCAACTTCCTTGGTTTGTTGACAGAGTGCAGCAATATGAAAGCCTGCTAGTGAAGATTCAAGCCTAGGAAGCATACTCATCTGAACGATGAATGCTAGCTGTAATTCTCGCTCGACCTCTGCATAATGTCCCGATACATACGCTTGAAGGTCATTGAAGGCTAAGCCCAATTGACCGAACTCGTCTGAGGATACGATCGGCATCGCGCTCTTCAGCAGCGCGCGATCGCCCTCCATCATCTTGTGAATTTCTGTAATCATATGACGGAATCGTTGACGGAATGCCCTTGCTACCTGCAAGAAGCAATAATAGCCGATCATAAAGCCAACGCCCGCAAACAGGAGCAGAGATATTGGATTTATCTCATTACCACGTACCAGTAGTATCCATATATAACCTAGTAATAATCCTACTGGGACGAGCAATAAACAGAGGAATGCTAGCATTAAGGGAATAAGAAAGGTTGTGAATGATTTAAATTTCACTACATTCATTCAGAGCCTACCCCCACTCCGCGGCGTGTAATAAGCAATAATGTGAAATCCTCATGCATGGACGAGTTGTTATGCGTGAAGCGATTTGACCACGGACGAAGACGCTCCACAAATGGTAATTGTGAATCAGTCACTTGAATATGCTCGTGTGCAATAGCCTCAGCTGCTTCCATAGCAGGATCTGAATATAACAGCCATTGATCGCCAGAATGAAACGGAGTCTCCACTCCAGGGGACAGCTTCTCCAATCGACCATCTCGAATACGGCTTATATTCATTCGACCTTGTAGAACAGCACGCAATACATTCCTATGGATATCCACAAGAATGATCACAAGTGAGACAGGGTCACCCTGTGGGAATACCTCGTTCATTCCCTGATCGAACCGAATCAGCATCTGCTCTGGTGATACATGGTCCTGTTCGATCTCTGCCCTCAGAAGCAGAAGCGCAGCGGACATATGTAAGGCAGCCGGCATGCCTGAACCCATAATGGCACCAGCAATAGCAGCGAATCCGTTGTCCCCATACGCCATTATATCGTAAAACCCATTACCCACAACTGTGTGTGATTCTGTTATAGCCCTAATCTCATATTCACCAAACGCTTGACTAGGTATAGGCAGCAGTTGAAGCTGAACCTGTCTGGCTAGCTGCATATCCTTCTTCAATTCCTCATATTCTTGATTGACCTGATCCTGCAGCCGGTTGAAGACGATAGCTAGCTGACCGACTTCATCATGGGACAGAATTGGCATTCTCGAGTTAGGCAAGCTCCGATCACTGTTCAACCAATCGCGGATGCTTCCGATAAGCACCTGGAGCTCTCTTCGGAATTCGATAGCCAAGAGAACAAAGATCGAGGCCGCAAAAGCTGAATCAAGCACAATTAAAGGGGCAAGCACCTTCAGTTCGATCGATTCCTCCTTAACAACAGCCACCATGACGTACCATAGGATCGAGAATAGATTGACTAGCAGTAATCCAGCAAAAGTCGTTGTAAGCATCGATAGGAAGCTCTTATCTGCCCACCGCTCTCCTCTTACCCGCTTCAGCCTCATCAGCATAGGACGTATAAGCCTTCTAGCCACGGCATAGTGAAGAATAGCTGCACTCAGGGCAATCGTCTGCTCATATAAGAAGCTCCTTAAGAAATTAAGCCAATAAAATTCCTCTACACGGGTTAGTGAATGACCCTCTACAAGGTAGTGTACGATGTGATAAACAGGAATGAATAACCCACCATATGCAACTGTTCCCCAGAACAGCTCTGACGGCAAGCGCAGCAGGCTTCTACATATCCGATCCTCATGGTCGTGGTATTCTCCCGCTCCCGCTTCTTCTTCTATCTTCATGCTTATATGCTTGAGCCTACTTAAACGAAGATATACATAAAACATGAGGACCCCTACCATTCCTAGCAGGATGACTAGGGTAGCTGGAATCGAGAATCGGAGAAGATAGGAGAATGTTAATCGTTTGATAAATAAGCTCTCTAACGTTACCCAGAGCAGTACCAGCATGGCGCCACCTGAGAAGAGCACAAGAAAGCTGATCATAGTTGTAGATAAGCGCCGAAGCGGCAAGTCGATTCACCTCCAGATGATGCCTCTAGTTTCACTAAGTGGATGAACACCTAATTCGGTCTGAAGCTGCTGCTCTAACTGCTTATATAGAAATTCCGCCTCAGCTAGCTTGCCTTGGGCTCGAAAAACTCGCATCAATTCCTGGTAAGCTCCCTCAGTTAGCGGTGAGAGATCAATCCATTGTCGATAGTAAGCTTCCGCACGATCATAACGTTTCTGGTCGACTGCATACGTACCCAACCTTCGCAAGAGCTCACACTGCTTCATATGCAGCCGTTCACGATAAAGCTCCAGCCAGTCAATATATTGAACATCTATTGAGATTTCATCATACAAGCCAGCTGCCTGCTCATACATCTGATTGGCAAGCTCTTGATCTTGAAGCCATAGCTGATCGCCTACACGCACGAGAGCTTGATATTGCTCGACATCAACTTCACGAATAAGTCCATCCTTCAGCCGAACCATCCCTTCTTTAATTACAACCCCACCGTCCACTCCCAGATAGTCACTTATGACACGCTTAAGCTGATGCGCGACTACATATAGCTGGTTAGCCATCTTCTCAGGCTCTTGATCTGGGAACAAGGCTTCGGCAATCTGCTCCCTAGTAGCGAAGTAGCCTTGCTGTAATAGTAAGTATAAGGCAAGCTCCTTCGTTTTCTTACGTTTCCAATGAATCGAATGAATGGGCTGGCCTTCAAGGGTAAACTTGAAAACCCCGAATAGATTTGCCCTCCATTGGCCTCCCGTCTCTGCTTGCTGCGCCTGATCTTGAACAACAACATTCATCGCATTGTTAAGTAGATTATCCATCCGAGCTAACCATTCCCCAAACCTTGGTGCTAGACCCATTAAGAAGATAGCGCGAGCTTGAGAGATGAATAGCTGCGCTGCTGACCAATCTGAACGTGAGACAGCCCATTCCAGCTGTACATTCGCCCATTCGAATTGCCACTCTAAATCGACCGAGGATTCCGGATGAAGGCTCTCAAGATATGTAATAATCTGTGTAGCATCCCGAATTTTCTTTAAGCGAATCGCAATTTTTAATTGAAGGATATAAGCTAAAGGCCGATAGGGATACGCTAATTCTAGCTCCCTACAGTCCTTAATCGTCTTCTCTGCTTGCTCCAGCTTACCATCGGCAAGCTGCCTTAATGCTTCCAGACAATGCTGGAGCTGCTCCCCTGCCTGTCTTCGCTTTACACGTTGAGCGAATTCAGTCATCAGCTCTTCCCAACCCGAAGACGATAGCTCCTCATGCCTCAGTACCGCTAACTCGANNAGGGATAGACTGGCCTGCTGCACTTCACCATCTCGATCGTATGCGCTAATTGCATAACGATAATATTGATCTGAATGGCTGGATTCACCTTTGAGTAAATACAGACCGCGAGCAAGTGCATAAGCGACATCTCCACTGATCTCCTCATCGGATGTACGCCACTCATCGCGAAGAAAGCGGATAATCGGCTCCGCTTCATGGATCAAGCCCATCCGTACGTTAACAACAGCGAGTAGCGCTAATGAAGAGAGAAGCGGCTTTCTCAGTGTCTGCGCAGCAACCTTCTTAACAACTAACGACAATCCTTCTCTTGCTGCGACAAGGTCTCCGCGATGAATGTGTTCAACACAAATTGCTTTCTGTAAGAGTGGTGAAGTCTCGATGTACTCAGAGGGAACCCGTTCCAGCAGCTCTGGCTTCACATATGTATGCTGTAGAATCGCATTCTCTATTCTAGTAATGGTCTCATGCCAATTATTCGAATTGATCGCCTGCTGTATGTAACCTTCCAATGTATATACCAATTGATATCCCCGTTCCATAACTCGAATAACGCATCAATTCGACAACAACGTGTCAAATCCTGCGAGAAAGCACAAAATTAGAGGAATATACTTGATAAATGAAGGTGATTCTATACGATATGGATATGAATAGAAGGGTTGCTGATCTCTTGGATATACTGAAGGATATTGCTCTTGTTTTTTTTAGAATATTCACCATATTTCCTTTGCTCTTGTTCGTCACTCTGTTTATGGGTAGAAGATCAATTGGGGAAATGCCTGTATTCGATTTCTTGATTATATTAGCCCTTGGTGCTGTAGTTGGAGCCGATATTGCCGACCCGAAGATCGAGCATATTCATACCGCGTTTGCCATATTGCTAATTGGATTAATACAGAAATTATTCTCTACCCTGGTCATTCGCTACCGTAAGTTTGGGAGAGCCGTTACATTCGAGCCGGTAATCGTTATTCATCAGGGTAAGCTGATTCACGACAACTTGAAAAAATTGAAATATTCAATAGATAACATCTTACATATGCTAAGGAAGAATAACATTTTTAATACAGAGGATATATATCTGGCTGTTATTGAAGGGAATGGTAATTTAAGTGTGTTAGAAAAGTCGAACCATAAGCCACCTTCCATATCTTACCCTGTCATTAAGGAAGGCCGGATAGAGGACAGCATTCTCCGTGAGCTTGAATTAGAAGAGAGCTGGATTCACGATCAGCTTATTCAAAATAATACTCGCCTAAAGGATATATTCCTGGCCATGATTAATGAACAGCACGTTCTACATATTACCTTGTATGATCAACGTGAGAATCAACCGTTGCCGCCGATCTATCATTGAATGGTAACTATCTCGGAAACCTGATCTGTACACAGGTTCTCTCCATAGGGATGCTGGTAATGGTCATATCCGCCAGCTCGCCGTAGTGGAATATCAACCGCCAGTACACATTGCGTAATCCAACTGCGGTTCCACCCTTCTCTGGGATTGAGCCCGATGCGGATAACGGTTCACGTAGATGAGTAAGAATCGATTTCAGCTCCTCCTCCTCCATACCAATCCCATTATCACACACCTCGATGACGACAAAGTCACCAGATATTCGGGTTGAGATATCCACAACTCCACCCGTCACATATTCTGCGAGTCCGTGATTAATCGCATTCTCCACAAGGGGCTGTAGGACAAGCTTTAAAATTAGCGAGTCCTTGGTTTCTGGATCAATGCTCCAGTTGACAATAAATTTGTTCTTGAACCTAAGCTCCTGGATCGTTACGTAGTTACTCGTATGCTCCAGCTCTTGCGATAGCTTCACAACATCGGTTGCAGCACTTATAACATATCGGAACAACCTAGCTAGGGCTGTAACCATCTTCGACACATCCTCTGCCCCGTGCTGCAGCGATCGCATATTGACAGCTTCAAGGGTATTGTACAGAAAGTGGGGATTAATCTGCTGCTGCAGCATCCCAAGCTCTGCTTGCGTCTTCAGCCTATCGAGCTCATACTCCCTTACTTTGCTATCTACATTCTCCTTAAGCAATTCATTAATTTTTCGAGTCATCGTATTAAAGCTTCTGAAGAGCTCTCCAATCTCGTCAGAGCCGCTGTATTCGATCGTGCTGTCCATAGCTCCTGTCCCTACTCGTTCCATCTCTGCTATCAATTGTTCAATTGGTCTAACTAGAAGGCGAGATACCACTAGTGTTATGACGAGAACCACTAAGGAGGCAAGCAAGGTGATACCTAGATTTCTTTCCAGTAACGATCTGCTCTTCTGCACAATTTCCAACGTAGGCTGATAGGTGACAACAGTCCATTGCTTGTCCGGCACATATCGTGTCGCTAGCAGATAGTTTCGCCCATCCATACTCGTTTCGAACGGAATTCTCGCCTCCGCTAGTAAGGATGAGCCACTAACTACAGCCTTATTGGCCGCCTCCAAGGAGGTTTCATCATAGGAGCTACCCGCTACAA
Organism: Caryophanales bacterium UBA4100; assembly: GCA_002383285.1. Lineage (GTDB taxonomy): Bacteria > Bacillota > Bacilli > Paenibacillales > UBA4045 > UBA4045. The sequence goes on along the minus strand of DFXU01000050.1, from coordinate 23,338 downwards.
ATTGACCACCAATGTTGACTATAGAATATTCCGACTCGACCTTCTGAGCTGTGGGATATAGCGCTGTCAGCTTGAGAACAATCTGCATATACCCGATATGTCGCTCTTGACCAACACGGCTGTTCCCTGGTTGTACAAGTCGTTTCATAATCGTTAGATTATACTGATTGAATACATCCCTCTGACCTTCAAGCCAGATCGTATCCCCATCCGCCTCACGAAACTTAGACTCCAGATCGACATTCGACATCGTGAACAGCTCCAGATTATTCGGATAGATGGAGGCGTAAAGCGCGGAGCCCGTATTGCCTCGAAGTACAAAATATGCAATATCCCCTATTCCTTCTGTTTGTTGTATGAACATTGACTCAAGCGTCTTCTTGTCTTCCTCTGATAGAAGCTGCTGGTCCTTAACAAATTCGGTAATTTCCCCATTGGCAGTAAGGCGACTAGTAAGCGTCTCATAGGACGATTGCTTCCGATTAATCTCATGCACTAGACGTGTTGTCCATTCGTCCATGGATTCATATAAGAGATGCTTGGTAAAGGAATAGGTCATTCCGGAGCTAAGAATTCCTACAACAAGCACGGGAGCAATAACAGACAATAGATATAGCAAATAAAGCTTCTTCCTCAGTGGAATTGTACGAAGAAACGTTCTTTGCGGTAGATGGCTGGGAATGGGTCGTATCGGCAGGCTCTGTCCTTTCCTCTCTAATAATAATGCCAAACCGCTAAGCGGACCACATATGCGTCCAGTAATCCACCACGCTGTTATCAGAGATACGACCAAGGCCGATACAGACAATGCGGCCATTCTTATCATGAAGCTGCGGAGCTCCTGACTCCAGGCTTGACCCGGAAGATATTGAAGAGATACAAAACCGTATGGAGCCAAGGTCTGATATCGAAGGTCGTATCCATTAACCTCCAAGGTTCCCTCGCCCTCTAAGCTCTGGACAATCGAAGACAATTCAGGGAGGGACATACTTGGTGAAGTGCGATGAGGCCATACGAGACTCCCACGGTTATCTACGATCATGATGCCCTCTGAATCTGGTTGGGTAGCACTTAATAGATGGCTGAAGATATCTGGCTGCAGCACGATTAATACCATAACACCTTCTGTATAACTGGTAATGACGATCCGCTCTTCAAGTGCAAGGAGGAAGGACTCTGCGCCGCTATCCTCTGCATATCTAAGCTTGTCCGGTCTGAGCTTCTCTAAGATTCCACTCCATTCGCCTTGTCCGTAATAAACAGGGAACCCGTCGCCTCGCGTTAACGATCCCATAATGCCCATAGCTTCGAAATTATCTACAGCTAAATTCTCAGATATGGGGAAATTCTTACCGTCTATCGATTTGGCCATTGTCGCCTGATTCATATTGTTACCTAGTATATGAATGGCTTCAACCTGCACCTCTGTTAGATTTAAGCGCTCGATGAGCTGATCTAGCTCCGATCGACTCTGCTTAGCTTTATCGGGATTTCGCAAATCCCAATAATAACGGGAGAAATTCGTAATTTCGTTACCTCTGAGATAATTTGCTAAGGAATTGATTTCTTTGAAGTAGGAGGTGACGCTTAAGCCATATTGCCTGAAGAGCTGTTGATTCGAATCCGATTGAAGCGTCAGAGAGGAATCCCGAACATTAATGGTTGTAATTAGACTTACCATCAGCTGTCCGCAGAAGGCCAGTAATGCAGCAATGATGAACAGCTTAAAGCGGTAGCTGTTCTTACTCCAGCTATAATTACCTGCACGCATCGAAAACCCCTCCTTCCCTTATACCTCAATGTGAATCACTCACTATGAGCTCCGGTATTCAAATGGTTTACTACCTGTGTATTTCTTGAATATCTCTGCAAAGTAGCGTGGATTCTCGTATCCGACCATCTGACTGATTTCGTAAATTTTGTATTGAGGGTCGTGAAGCAGTTGCTTCGCCTTATTAATTCTGCACCATGTTAAATAATGAACAAAGTTAGATCCGGTCACTTCCTTGAACAAGTGACTAAGATAAGAAGCATTGATATGAACATGCTGCGCTACTTCTTGCAGAGTTAACGTACCCTCAAAGTGGCTATCTACATAGGCCTTGGCAGCCTCAACCAAATAATGCCCAGACACCTCCTGTGACTTTGATGAGCTTATTGTAGAATCCATCTGATTGCCTTCTCCAGGTCCTCCCGACTCATCCGCCTCAATCGAGCTTATGCGATGATCATAGCTTGTGATTGCTTCACGAGCCCTTCCCTTCATCGAGGCAAGAGCTTCCTTGTAAGATCGATTGAGCAGCTTAGCTTCATATTCTGTACCAATCCCGATCGACAATGTTGTGCGGATAAGCCCCCGGAACCGCTTTAAGTGCTGCTTTAACAACACCATCTCGGCTTCCACGTCCATTGGAGCTTCTTCCGTGTTGGTTTCCATGCTCCGATCACGAATAGCAATTAAACATACAGTCCCACCAGACGAATCAAGCCAATGATAACCTTTGCCAGCACCATCCCATAGCTCAGACAGGGCATTGTCGAAAGCAAACATGATCAATCTTCGATCCTTATCGGGATAAGCTTGCTCCCATGCTTCCTGCAGGTCCAATTGGATAACGCACACTGTACACTGTTTATCTTCAAGCAGCATCTCAGCGGTAGCGCAGCTTTCCTCAAGCTCATCCTGCTCCATACTCTGGTTGAGCAGCCTGCGCAGAAATTCTTGACCAAGCAGCTTTGTTGAATTACGTACTTTACGCTCTAAGGCGTGCTGCTTCTCTCGCTGCTGTCTCTCTCTATGCAATGCCTGTATCGCTTGCTTGAATACAGCCAGCACTTCTGATGGGTCTATAGGCTTGAGCAAATAATCGAATATCCCATTCCTCATACTCGCTCGAGCCAATTCAAAGTCATTGTAGCCCGATAGCACCAATGTCTTGACGAATGGATGATGTCGGGCTACATACGCTGCTAATTCAATACCATCCATGATTGGCATCCGAATATCCGTGAGTACAAGATCAACGTCATGCTCCGCCATCCATTGACAAGCTTCCAGCCCGTGCTCACATTCAGCCACCGGCTCCACATGAACAGAAGCCCAGTCCAGATGACGCAGGCCTCTACGAATTTCCGTCTCATCATCGACGATTAACAGCTTATACATGATCTTCCCCTCCTATCATCTGCAGGTACGCTAATTGCAACAGAAGCGACCCCATTCCGGGGCCGCTGCTTGCTTATCTACTATCTATTCAACACCGGCAATCTGCTTCCCTTCTTCAATAAGCACGTTAAGCTCCTCGGTTAGCTGCACTGCTGCTTCATCGATTGTACTCTTACCGAAGTAAACAGGTACGAAGAGCTTATCGATAAGTCCATCCATCGCCGACCCCGTAAGGTAGGGGTTGAAGGGTAGATAATTGCTGGCGTACTCCATCTCATCCGATTGATACTTGAATATCTCCTTATCCCATTCCGTCTCTTGCTGCAGCAATGGCATCTTGGACTTGAAGCCAGGCAGCCCAACACCCATCTTAGCCCGAGTATCGGCTGGTTTACCTGCGAAGAACCATTCAAATACGCGCCAGGCCTCTTCAGGATGCTCCGTTGTTCGGGAGATCACACCACCAACCGCAAATCCGGTTGGTGATATCCGAGTTCCCTCCTCGAATACCGGAGCCGGTGCATAGCCGTAATCTTGAATACGATCCTTCGCGGACTCCGTCGCTCGGATACGTCCCGCGAACCAGTTGCCGCCCATTATGATTGCTGCTTTATCGTCAAACCAGACGGAGTAGGCTTTGCCTGGTGCCTGATTTACCGCATTGCTGCCCACATTCGCATCAACAACATCCTTCCAATAAGCCATAATCCGCTTGGCTTCAGGTGTCGTCAGATCAGCTTTGCCGAAATCCGCAGTGAACGGCGATTTACCAAGCTGCGCAAGCTGGAGCAGAAGCAGGTTCTGTGACATCTGCGCACCCCTTGATGGCATGAATCCAAATTGGGTAATCTCGCCATTCTCAACCTTCGTCAGCTTTTTACTAATTTCAAGCAATTGTTCCCAGGTAACGGGCTCAGTAGCGCTAAGATACGGAATGTTAGCCTCATCGAATAGCTTCTTGTTATACCATAGCGTGAAATCCTGTGACCAATCCTTAACGAAGCCATAGAGCGGCCCTTTGCCTTGCTCCTTACCGTCATAACGGAACAGATCTACAATAGGTGTAAAGTCCTCTTTATCGAACACCTTGCTTTTCTCCATATAAGGATCGAGATTCATGGCAATTCCCTTCGTCGCGAACGACACGAGGTCGAATGCACCGGAAACCCGCATAATATCAGGTGCATTATCAGCAGCAATCATCGCCATTAGCTTATTGTAATCCTGTCCATCGAAGGCATTAATCTTGATATCTGGATTATCCTTCTCGAATTCTGCAATTTCTTCCTTTGTTATTTCATTAGGCACGTTAAAGGCAAGATCGATTGTAACCGGTTCTTTATTCGCTGAATCTTTCTTGTCACTGCTCGCGATGTTGTTATTCCCGGAGCTACAGCCTGCTATGATCATACTAAACACAATCAATTGTGAGATGATGACGAAATACCATTTGTGCTTCAATGGATAGCCTCCTCTAATCTGAATTATACATCACTAAGTCAACCTTTAATTCCGGAGGATACAATACCCTCCAGCATAAATCGCTGACCAACGAAAAAAAGGATAAGCACCGGGAGCGAGAACAGCAGTGAAGCTGCGCTCACTACGGGATCGAGCAGTTCATACGGATTGGATGGAAACGTGTAGCTTTTGTTAATCAAGGCAATAGCCAGCGGGTACAGCTCATCGTTCAGGAACATGAATGGCCTCATATAATCTCCCCATGCCCATTGAAACTTCAATATGATTGCAGTAACCGTGACGGGTATAGACAGTGGAATAAACATGCTCCAGAAAATTCGTAATGTGGAACAACCATCAATCCGGGCCGCATCCTCCAATTCCCTCGGGATCGTTGAGAAGAACTGTCGAAACAGGAAGATCACAAAGGGGGTTCCACCAAGCGCCCAGAAAACCCAGGGCCAGAATGTATTAATGAGTCCAACCCTTGAGAATAGAATATAAGTCGGAACCTCGATTACAATCCCAGGAAGCATCATTGTGGATAGGATCATCATGAATAAGATGGACTTCCCTGGCGCATAAAGCCGGGCAAAGGCAAAGCCTACAACCCCGCTCATGAAAACCCCGATCGTAACACTAATGACGGCAATCACCATGGAATTACTGAGATAACGCCAGAACTCAATGAGCGTAACTGCATAATGATAATTCACCCATGAGAAATCCGAATGAAATAGCTTAGGTATGGAATCAAGCTTGCGCAGTGAGTTGCTGAACGACCAGATCGCGGGAACGGCAAATACCAGACAGCACAACCACACCCAAGCATATGCTGCAATACGCCATATACCGCGGAATGCAATCGATTTAGCCACGTTCTCCCCCCTTCTGCTCTACCTCATAGTGCACCCAATACTTACTCGATCGGAATACAAGCAGCGTTAATACTAATATAATGACGAATAGGACCCACAATAAGGCTAAACCATATGAGAATCGTTGGTATACAAAAATTTGCTGCAGTGAATGAACCAGATACACATAGTTTGGACTGAGCGGTGTTGCCATCAGCCCAGAGGATACATTCCCGGCAACCTCGGGGGCGAGCAATACAGGCTGAACCATAATCTGTAAGGAGAAGATAATACTCATAATGACATTAAAGAATAACACAGGTGTCATCATGGGTGTCGTAATATGCAGGAAGCGGAACAATGAATTAGCTCCATCGATCGAAGCCGCTTCATATAAGTCCTTTGGGATCCCTTTTAGACCTGCCAGATAAATGATTAATCCCGCTCCGGCTCCCCATAGCAGCATAATGATCAATGATGTAGTGGCCATCTCATAACCAAGCCAATTGACCTTAGGGATACCGAACAATCCAAGAAATCCATTAATCAATCCACTATGCTGATTGAAGATCACCTTCCACATTAATCCAGTAGCAACTACTGGGATGATAGCCGGTAAGTAAATAATCGTCCGATACACATAAACGCCCTTCATGCTGTTATTCATTAATAACGCTAGGAAGTATCCGAATAATGTACCGAGGGGAACGTTAATACACGTAATAATGAGCGTTCTGCCAAGCGCATGCATCGCTTCGCTATCCGTGAACACACGCTCATAATTATACGTGCCAACCCATTTGAGATTATCGTAATTGAAGCCCGTATAATTAGTAAAGCTTAAATATAGTCCCCATAGCAGAGGAATGAGCGTCATCCCTAAGAACACAATGAACCAGGGAGATACGAATAGATAAAAGGTCATGTACTCTTGCTGTTTCTTCGACCAGCGCATCACTATCTCCTCTCCACACGGACACGGGAATATGATTCATTCGATTATCCCTTGACCGCGCCAACGGAAACTCCCTCAATAAAGTATCTCGAACCGAATAAATAAACGAGTAATACGGGAATGGTTAGTATCATCAGTCCCGCAGCTAAGACACCATAATCGCTGCCATATTCGGATTGGAAGTTAATTAAGCCGAGGGGTAATGTCTTGATCGATTCATCCTTAACGGCAATAAGGGCCCAATAAAATTCGCTCCAAACATGCTGAAAGTTAATGATCATAACCGTCGAGATGACAGGGGCGATTAAGGGAATATCAATTTTCAAGAGAACATCCAGAAAGCTAGCCCCATCCACCGTTGCAGCTTCATCCACTTCCTTCGGTAATCCCTTAATAAAATTCGTAACGATATAAATTCCGAGCACCAGCCCTGAAGCAATATAAGGAAGGATAAGCCCCCAGCTTGTATTGATCAATCCCATATCCTTTAATAGGATGAAGACCGGAACCGTTGTCATCTCCACCGTAACGAATAAGGCAGTTAGGTAGAGCATGAAGAGGAATTCGCTTCCCCTAGGCTTTAATTTGCCGAACGCATACCCAGCCATGAGTGTGAATATGATCTGGAACACCATTGTTATCAAGGTGACATACACGCTGTTCATGAAGTATTCCGCCACATTGCCTAGCTTCCAGGCAACCGTGTAGTTTTCTGGGAATAGCTGCGTGATGGCGAATGGCTTCATCATCACTGCCTCATTCGACTTCAGTGAAGTAATTAGTATGAAGTAAATCGGATATAGCACGAATAGTCCGGCCACGACCATAACAATCTGATTTCTGATATTCGCCATAACCTGGGCGGCGGTTCTCCATGTCATTCTCCGCATCATATGCTCCCCCTCTCGCCTTCTCATGATTCTCTATCCTTCAGAAGGGTACGACTGATCATCGTAAGAATGAGAATAATCAAGAACAGAATAACCGACATTGTAAGCGCGCTAGCGAACTTGAAGTTCTGGAACGCTTCTCGATAGATGAGCATACCCACAACCTGAGTTGTCGTCCCTGGCCCTCCACCAGTCATTAGATAGAATAGATCGAATGATTTCATCCCACCAATCATTGATAGCAGGAAGTTAATTTCTGTAATGCCGCGTGTAAGCGGTAAGAAGAAGTGAACCATCTGTTGAAACTTACCCGCTCCGTCAATGGTTGAGGATTCTAGAACTTCTCTCGAGATATTCAGCATCGCTACATAATAGAGGATCATGGAGAAGCCTACATAACGCCATGTATTGGTAACGATAATGCTACCCAGTGCAGTATCTGGATCACCCAGCCATCCGAGTGCCCAATCATCTAATCCCATTGCCAATAATAAGCGGTTAATCAGACCGAAATTCGGATCGTAGATGAACACCCACATGACGGCAACAGCGGCAGCAGGTAGAATAACAGGGACATACAGAGCAATTTGATAAAATTTCTGCCACTTCTTCGTCAAGTTGTAGACGACGAAAGCAAGTAAGAACCCGAGTATCGTCTGAACAACAGAGCTGATAAAGGCAAATCGTAAGTTCACCCAGATGGATTCCCAATATTCCGGCATGTTCTTCAGAAGATGGACATAGTTATCGAACCCGATCCAATTAAATTCCCCTTCAAAGCCCGACCAGTCTGTAAAGCTCATAATTAGACTGTTCACAACTGGATAGAACAAGAACAAACTTAACATAATGAAGGAAGGTAATAAGAATATGTACCCTAGTCTCCCTCTTCTCTTCGCGATTGCGGGGATGCTCACTTATGGCAACCTCCCTTCCTGCTGTGAGGAATGACCCTCACTACAAGAGTGAGGGCGTCTTCCGTTGTTTCAATCCAATTCACGTCAATGGTTTATCTCTATTTGGAGGATTCGATCTGCTGCTTGTAGTTGTCATTCCATAGTTGTTCTAGCTTCTCAGGTGTATAAGAATCATCCTGAAGATAATTCGCGAATGCCTGAGCATTCTTCGTCACAACATCACCGGTGTTGTAATCCGGGAACTGATTGTACTTACCTGCAACATTAATGTACTTAGCGAAGGTGGCCATGTCTGGATCCGAATATTCCACACCCTTCACAGTCATAACGGAAAGCGTCTCCGTCGCCCACAAATCCTGAGCTTCCTTGGAATTCAGATACTTCATTAGTACAATTGCTTCATCCGGATGCTCGGTTTTCTTGTATACCATATAGCCATCCATACCGCCAGGCATGAATAGATCCTTCGATCCAGCAGGCGCTGGGAACACCATGAACTTCATCTCGAACTTATCAGCAACACCTTTACGCATAGCTGTAAGCTCATTGTTATTCAGCATGATCATCGCGGTTGTACCTTGGAAGAACAATGCCTGCGATTGCTCTCTAGCAACACCAAGCGCGCTCTTCCCATAATAGCCCTTGTCGTTCCATTCCTTCGATTTAACAAAAGCCTTGGCATACGCTCCTTCAATATCGGTTTTGCGCGCCTTGCGATATTCTGGATCCTCGAGTACACCAGATTCCATTAGATTATAGCCAACGAAGTATTGGTTGATCTTCTCAATCTGGAAGCCATCTGGCTTGCCAGCAATAGCAAACGGTGTTACATTCTTGTCCATCATCTGTACCATAAGCGTCTCGAGCTCTTCTAGGCTTGTTGGCTCCGCCCATCCATTCTCCTCGAACATATCCTTGTTATAAGCAATATAGGTCGTGCTTCCTCTGAATGGTGCATTGTATATCCTGCCATCATAGGTGCTGCCGTTTAATACAGCCGGGTCTACGAAGCTATCCTTCCACGCGGGATCTGCTTCCATATAGGGTGTAAGATCTAGCGCTGCATCTGAAGCAATGAAGGGTGACATGTCTTTCGGCCACATGAAGGATATGTCTGGTGCATCTCCCCCTGCAATACCCGTCTGAAGCTGGGCTTTCACTTTATCCCAAGGCGTTACACTTAGCTCTACATCGATATTCGGATTCTTCTCTTCGAAGAGATCAATCGTCTTCTCCATCGTTGTCTTAAATTCCGGCCATATATAAAGGAGCTTTAATGTGACTTTGTCGACCTTCTCCTCAGCAGGCTTTGCTGCCGGTGCAGAAGCTGCCGGACTAGCTGTGTTCTCCTTCTTAGTGTTAGCGGCATTATTACCACCACCCGCGCATGCGGTAAGCGCTACCATAATTAGGACCATCATTACAATCCATCCTTTTTTCCAAGCATGACGCATGATTGAACTTCCCCTTTCGTTATTCCATAGTTTGAGTTTCCTTCGGACAAATTCATCTTAATGCAAGGATTAGGGTGAGACAATGAAGCTATATTTGGATTTGCTCATCTTTTTTTGGTACCCAGAATACCTTATTGATCGATTCCAAAATATACAGAGTAAATCAAAATTCAGTTGACGATGCTAGCCGAGCACTTCGATATGACAAAGCCGAGTATCTCGAAGCTACTAGACCTTTCACAGTAAATTAGCGCAAAAAAACAACTAAATTCTCTTTAGTTGTCTGTTTACAGAATCCTAATCAATTAATTGCAATACGTTACTATTTCTCCGATACTAGTCCCATGGATGGCTAATACTAACGATAGATCCCCCATTTACTCCCTATAATCCAGTACCATAACCTCCAGAGCACCTGTCTCCGGATCCATAATAAATCCATGAACAGGAATATCCTTAGGGAATAGTGGGTGCTTACGGATCATCCTCACACTGTGCATAACGCCTTCCTCTGAGCTTTCGAAGCCTCGCAGAAACTTCTCCATACGAATACCTGCATTCTCTAGCGTCTCTATCGCTAACGGATCAATACCACGCTCAGTAAATTTGTTGATCATCCCTTTGGCATCCAAGTTAGTCATCCCGCAGCCATGGTGGCCAACGACTAACACTTCGCGTGCACCTAGTTCATATACAGCAACGAGAATACTTCGCATAGCGCTGCCGAAGGGCTGGGTTAGTATAGCACCTGCATTCTTAATGAACTTCGCATCCCCGTTCTTGAAGCCTAACGCCTTCACAATTAATTCGACGAGCCTCGTATCCATACAGGTGAGTACCGCTACCTTCTTATCTGGGAACTTATCGGTCAAATATGCTTCATACTGCTTCTCTTCTACAAATTTCTTATTGAATTCCAATAAACTTGGTATGATGGACATGTTAACCTCCTCAACACGATAACTCGTGTAATTAGTCTAATCCTATCTTAGTCTCGATGTTCTTCTCATTGACTAAATCTGTCTTTATAAACGTTTCATTAAATTGCTGTGAAGATAGAGGATGACTTAAGTAATAGCCCTGTCCAAGAGTGCACTTTAAGTCCTTTAGGATTTTTAGCTGCTCTATTATTTCTATACCTTCAGCTGTAATGGTTATATCCAAGCTATTCCCAATCTCGATTATAGATTTCACAATAGCTAAATCTATCTGATTCTCATCGAGATCTCTAATAAAGGTTTGATCAATTTTCAGACTGTCAATTGGCAGATGCTTCAGTAACCCAAGCGAAGAAAAGCCAGTACCAAAATCATCAATCGCAATTTTGATGCCGATCCTCCTCATTTCATTGAGCACCGGAAGGATTATGTCGTAATTTTCCATTACGCTTTCAGTAACTTCAAGCTCTAAATCACCTGGGAGCATATGATGTTTAACTAAACAGGATTGAATATAATTGACTAGTGTACGGTCTCTCTTCAATTGACGCTTTGAAATATTAACAGATATTTGTAATGGAAATCCTTCCTTCTTCCAGAGACTCCTCTGATATAAGGCTTCTTGTATTACCCATCTTCCAATATCAATAATTAGACCCGTCTCTTCAGCAATCGGAATAAATTCATAAGGAGATAAGCTGCCTAATTTAGGATGCTGCCACCGTAATAAAGCTTCCACACCTACAATTTTATTGAATTGCAAGTCAACTATAGGTTGATAATGAAGTGAAAGCTCCTGATTCAGAATCGCTTTTTTTAATTCTAATTCTAAGAAAGACTTTCTTTCCCTAGAGTCCATGATCTCTTTATTGATAAATTGATAGTGATTTCCCCCAGTTAGCTTTGCATAATACATAGCAGCATCAGCCAGCTTAAGCAGCCCCTCCTTCTCAATGTGATGATCAGGGTAACAACTAATACCAATGCTTACCGTTATCTTAATAGAATTTTCTGAAACAAAGTATGGGTTATCAATTTCCTGTACGAGCCTTGAAGCAACCTGAGCTGTTTCATGTTCACTTTTATTATTAATCGTCAAGATGAACTCATCTCCGCCAATATGAAACACAGATGTATACTCATCCTGGAATGAGGCTAATCTTGTAGCAACATCCACTAAGACCCTATCTCCTGCTTCATGCCCTAACGTATCATTCGTTACTTTAAAGCGATCTATATCTAGGAATAATACATAGAATGAATCCTTCTCCATTATAAGTTGATCAAGAGTGAGAAGGAGGCTGCGTCGATTATGTAGATGTGTTAGTTCATTCGTCAATGCCATGCGCTTAATATTGTCTTCTGCCAATTTCTGCTCAGTAACATCTCGTACTATACAGAAGACTTTTTTACTATCCTTGATTCGGGAAAGAACAATTTCCTGAGGAAATGTAGTCCCATTCTTCCGAATTCCCTCGGCCTCTCCCCGCCAATATCCATTGTCCTCTAAAGCTGGAATCGCATCCTTCCCAAGCTTCGCAATTGTATCCTCGCTATAGCACATGCTCCAATTGGACTGCAGGAATTCTTTCTTAGTGTATCCATATAAATTGATATGAGACTGATTAACATATTCGAAATCCCCATTCTCGTTGGTTATACCAACCCCATCCATCGTGGAATCTAGACCATACGAGTGCTGCTTCAGACTTAATTGTGTATTACCTAATTCTTTCTTAGTATATATGTACTTATCTATTTGTTGTCCTACAATCCATGCAACAACTAGATTTACTATCAATATGACTACACTCTTGACAGAAGGGTCATTCAGGTAGAATACACTAGATCCATTCACTAGCAAGATTACGAAACAAAAAAATAGGGTTGTTGTATGTCGCATGATTAATACCTCCCTAGACACCTAGTATAAGTAGTATTACTCATTATCTCAGTTGTCGAACCTCTAAAGTCATCTTCGACAACGATCTATAATATCCCTCTATTCACATCGAGAATTAAAAAAAGGGCACCTCCTTAGTTAGGTGTCCCATCCGATATCTATTGCATGGTTCTGGAAATTATACACGATCCCCTTGGTGCTCGGCATCTTCTTGTACACTTACATTAATGAATTCATTCGGTATACGCTTATCTTCAGGGTTGTTATTCTTCAACTGGCTAAGTCGACCATTCCTCAGCTCTCCACCATGAACAGTTGATGCACTCGGATTGTTATTGTCGCTGCCATCATGCTCATTACGATTATAATTTTTGTTGTTTGCCATTATTGGTTTGATCTCCTTTTTATGGGTGATCTTATTATCATCCGCTATTGGTATAAGAGTTATACAGTCGCATCTGCCACCGTTCTAAATCCACAATTTCCCGTTGAGCTATCAGGCGTGTTGGAGCTCCTGGCTGCTAATCGATAGCGATTGCAATACGATTGATGGCATAAATAAGAGCCGCCTCGCATGGATTTCTTTCCCGTCTCCTTGCTGAAGAAAGGGTTATCGACCTCTGTAACCGTATGGTATTCGGGTGTGAAGGAGTCCGCACACCATTCCCAAACATTGCCTGACATGTTATATAGACCATACCCGTTTGGCTTATACGCATGTACAGGCGCAGTACCGACATACCCATCACTGCCATGATTCTTATCGGGGAATTTCCCTTGCCATATGTTACATTGATGCTCATTGTCCTGCTTCAGCAAGTCCCCCCATGGGTATGTCTTCCTCTCTAATCCTCCACGAGCTGCATATTCCCATTCCGCTTCTGTAGGCAATCTTTGTCCTGCCCATCGACAATACTGCTCGGCATCGTTCCAAGATATATGAACAACGGGATGGTCCAACCGATCCTCAATATGGGAGTCCTCACCTTCGGGCCGCGCCCAATAGGCACCTTCGACTACTAACCACCAAGGCACCTGCTGTGGTGCATTCGTTACTTTCTTCTTCACATCATCAGAGGCAAGCAGGTGGAACACATATGACCATCCGTACTGCTCTGCCTCCGTTATAAATCCTGTATCATCAACAAAAGCTTTAAAGGCCGCATTCGTTACAGCATATGGAGATATGTAGAAGGATCTCATCCTCACCTTCCGAATAGGTCCTTCACCATCACTAGGAAATCCTTCTCCATGATCGGTACCCATATGGAATTCGCCATCTGGAATAAGAATCATGCCTTCTAATTTATTCGAGCTATTCGTATCAGCAACCCTATCTATATTCACTTGAGTCGATGATGCAGCATCTCGTCCCAAATCAACCTGTGTTCTACTAGCGGCGCAGCATGATTTCTGAGTGTCCACTCTGATACCCCTTTCCTAACAAATTGTACCTATATGGTAAGCTGTTGAACTACAAGGGCCGCAGCACCTATCGCAACAGCATCTTCACCTAATTTACTTTTCTCGAATATAACTTGGTAGGTTGGGTAATAGTATGTTTTCTGAATTGCCACCTTCTTAGCACTCTCAAAGAACAGCTCATTCCCTGTAATTAATGCCCCACCTAATATGACTTTCTGTGGATGGAGAATATTCAATAAATTGGCAAGACCAATACCGAAGTAAGAGGCTGATTGTGTAAAAATTTCCTTAGCTAATGAATCGCCTTCCTGTAAAGCAGCTTCCAAGTCGACAAGCGTAACCGCTTGGTCATAAGAAGTCTTATTCCGTAATGTCGATTCCCTACCCTGCCTTAGATAAGATATCGCTGCTTGTTCTAGGGCATATATCGACGTATACGATTCCCAACACCCATAATTACCTGAAGCATGTCTAGGAGGGACTCCATCGGTCTGGATAATCATCTGACCTGCAGCGCCTTCCATATCCACAGCACCATAAACTAACTTGCCCCCAACCATCATTGATGAACGAATACCTACTCCGATATGAACATATAACAAATGCTCGAGTCGATCAGTTGCATGATACCAATATTCACCCAGCAAGGCTGTGTTAGCCCCACTGTCCAAGAACACCTCTAATCCAAGCTCATCTTGTAGTACTGCAATGATCTCAACTTGCTCCCACCCACTAGAAGGAAAGTTCTTAGGCGCGATAATAGTACCTTGCTTATGATCAATGGGACCGACTGCTCCTATACCCATTCCAAGGATAGCCTCTCTTCTCAATCCATGCTTCTCTATCATTCTATTGGTTGCCTGAACGACCTCCTGCAGCAAGTGCTCAGGTGTCATAAATTCATTCATCTTCCATATGTAATCATCAACCTTCTCCAGATGCATATTACAGAGGATCAGCTTTGTATTACCTCGAGATATATCCAACCCGAATATATGGGAATATGTAGCGTTGGTCTGATACAGAATCGGAGGTCTCCCTCCTGTAGAATCTCCTAATCCAACCTCTATAATAAATCCAGCATGAACTAATTCCTCGAGAATACGTGTTAACGTACTGGTTGTAAGACCGCTGACCTCTTTGACTTCCTGCTTGGATATGGTCCCCCATTTGCGAATCCATTCATACACATCTTTCACTTTTCTCCCGGATAATCGCTCTGGCAATGTCAACGTATCCATCCCCTAGAAGAGTTTAGGCTATAACGGCAACGCCGATGATTCCTGATAATAGTATGACATAAACATAGGTTAATCAAAAGTTATTCTGCAACACCGCATTCAAATCCTTTTTTTGTAGCGCCTCAAAGCGCAGCATCTCACCAGCACCAAGTACGACGCATTCCAACGGATGCTCTGCCAACTGAATAGGAACACCTATCACTGATTGTAAGCGTTGGTCGAGCCCAGTTAAGAGAGCACCCCCTCCACAAAGAAGAATGCCGCGCTCCATTACATCTCCAGCAAGCTCTGGAGGACATTGCTCCATAGCCTGTCGAATCTGATCTACAATTAACATGAAAAACCCATCAAGTATCTCAGAAATCTCAGTAGAAGTAACTGAAATCGTTCTGGGTAAGCCCTTTACAAGATCGCGGCCTCTGATATCCATCTTGAGCTCTTCGTTCGGTCTATTTGCTGATGCCACCTTTTTCTTGATCTCCTCTGCGGTTCTTTCTCCAATAATTAAATGATAAGCTCGTTTCACATATTCAATAATATCCCGATCAATCGACAGCCCACCAAATGGAATATGCTTACTTAACACAATCCCACCTAACGATATTAGAGCGACTTTACTTGTGCCCCCGCCAATATCTAACACCATACTCCCGACCGGTTCCTCAACTGGCAATCCTGCTCCCATCGCCGCAGCGAGTGGTTCCTCAAGCGTAACCGATTTACTCGCACCCTTATGAATGATAATTTCCTCAATAGCTCGTTTCTGAACATTAGTAATTCCACAGGGGACAGTTATGACAACATGGGAACGACGAAACCATTGATTTCTACCATATATTTTACTTATAAAATACTTCATCATCGCAGTCGTCTTATCAAAGTTGGCAATAACACTATCCTGTAGAGGATACATAATCTCCACATGGGCAGGGGTTCTTCCGATCATAGCATGCGCCTCAGCACCAATAGCCTCGATCATCCCCGTATCCTTACGAACCGCTACTACAGAAGGCTCCTGTAGAACAATCCCCTTGCCCCTCTGATAAATCAATGTATTACAAGTGCCAAGATCGATACCGAATCGTTGTTCAAACCTTCCTAACATATAAACACTTCCTGACCTAGGATCTTAGTTATCCTTATAAATTTCGCAATTGAGCTTTACTTTTCGGGGGGTAGTTATTACTTAGACTATTTCGTAAGGCTTAGGAAATACTATAACGAATTCAGAAGAAAGCAGGCTGTTGAATGAACAATCAGGATATTATTGAATACATTCGTCAAGGTTCTGTTCCATTGCAAACTATGGCTGATTTACAGCCTCTAGTCGATGCAATTGGAGATGCAAGATTTGTGCTATTAGGTGAAGCTTCACATGGGACCTCGGAGTTTTATACGTGGCGAATTGAGCTCTCCAAGCTGCTTATTGCACAGAAGGGCTTTCATTTTGTTGCTGTAGAAGGCGACTGGCCCTCATGCTATTACATGAACCGGTATGTTAAGCAATACGAGGATGCATTACAAACCCCACACGAGGTTATGGCTCAATTTAATCGCTGGCCAACATGGATGTGGGCCAATCAAGAGATTCTACAATGGATTGAGTGGCTTAGAGCGGACAATAGTAAGAAATCCTCTCATGAGAAAGTAGGATTCTACGGTCTCGATATGTACAGCTTATGGGAGTCGATGGAGGAGGTCATTCGTCATCTGAAAGCACTTGACGCGCCAGAAGACCAGATTGCATTGGCTGAGAGAGCCTTTTCATGCTTCGAGCCATATGGTAACGATGGACAACAATATGGCTTTCGTGCATGGTCTGAGGATGCAGATTGTGCAGAGGAGGTTGTTCAGCTTCTTAAGGGAATGCAGCGTCAGCGTCATACCGAGGCTAATGAAGCGGACGATGAATCGAGCTTTAGCAATGAATTGAATGCATTAGTTGCAGTTAATGCCGAGAGGTATTATCGATCAATGATTCGTGGAGGACCGGATTCTTGGAATATCAGAGATCGTCATATGACTGAAGCCCTGCAGAAGCTTACTGATTTCCATGGCCATGGTGAGGGGGGCAAGGCTATCGTGTGGGAGCACAATACACATATCGGGGATGCAAGGGCAACGGATATGGCTGAAGATGGCATGGTTAATGTTGGACAGCTTGTTCGGGAGTTATATGGTAGTGATCAGGTATTTGCGGTTGGCTTCGGCTCATATGAAGGAACAGTTATCGCCGCGAATGCTTGGGCTGCTCCTACACAGACGATGCAGGTTCCTCAAGCGATACGCAACAGCTGGGAGTATCTCTTTCATGAAGCCAGTGCTTCAGATCAATTGATTATATTCGATAAGGACACGGACATTCTCATGGACAACCGCGGTCATCGCGCCATCGGAGTAGTATACCACCCTCGGAACGAGCGGGGAAATTATGTCCCTACAATGCTATCTTCACGATATGATGCTTTCATCTACTTGGATCAGACACATGCACTTCAGCCTTTAGTATTCAGAGAGCATGAACCTATGCCTATGATTCCTTGATTGGATTCACGACCATTGTTTACGGTTAAGGTACTTTTATGAGCGAAAAATTAATATACGAGGAGATGTTGATATGTCTACAACTACACAGAATCAGACTCAGACCTTTCCACCACAGCATCAGAATCAGCAGCCTGGCGTGGAATCCCAGATGAATCCAAGACCCAAATCCGAGGATTCAACCTATAAAGCAGCAGGAAAGTTAACAGGGAAGACCGCAGTAATCACCGGAGGAGATAGCGGTATTGGCAAGGCGGTTGCCATAACCTACGCACATGAGGGTGCAGATGTGGTCATTGTTTACCTGAATGAGCATGAGGACGCTAAGGATACGAAGAATAAGATCGAACAATTAGGCAGAGTCTGTCACCTTATCTCCGGTGATATTGCGGATGAAGAGCATTGCCAGCAGGTCATTGCAGAGACGATACAGCACTTTGGAAAAATGGATATTCTAATTAATAATGCTGCGGAGCAGCACCCACAGAATAGCATTATAGACATAACTGCTGTACAGCTGGAGAGGACGTTCCGTACCAATGTGTTCTCTTGCTTCTATCTAATCAAGGCTGCACTGCCACACCTGAAGCCTGGAAGCTCAATCATCAATACAACATCAATAACAGCTTATAAAGGAAGTCCACAATTACTCGATTACTCAGCGACCAAGGGTGCTCTCGTTTCATTAACACGCTCGTTATCCTTAGCCCTGGCTCAGCAAGGTATTCGTGTGAATGCAGTTGCCCCAGGACCCATCTGGACTCCACTCATTCCATCAACCTTTGAAGCCGATAAAGTCTCATCCTTTGGTGCGGACACACCGATGCAACGAGCTGGACAGCCTGAGGAATTAGCACCCAGCTACGTATTCCTAGCTAGCGATGATTCGTCCTACATGAGCGGTCAGGTGCTTCATATCAATGGAGGAACGGTGGTAAATGGTTGATACACGTCTATAAGACACACCATCTTCAGAGAGAAACTACTCTGAGGGTGGCCTGTATCTTTAACGCACTGACAAACTGCTGAGAATAGCGCTAGAATTAGCGCTACAGCTCCTGTATATGTTCCAACATCTCTGCAATTCTCCATTTTAGGAGCGATAACGCTAGAATTCGCGCTACAGCTCCTACTGAACAACGCTGTAGCGCGAATTCTAGCGCAGTATGCTATATCTGAGTCTCCTGCTATCTTTTTACGAAATTAGGATGTATAGTAGCGCCATATCTAGCGTTTAGTTACATGTATTTCATCAAGTCACTTTCGCATCCTAATATTCAAAAAAGAATCTCTCCACCACCACCGTACATTGACTCTTCAATAATTTAGGCAACAATCTTAGTCAACACTAAGGAGTCAATTTTGCAAAGTAAACTACACTAATCCTTCTTATTACTTCATCATTCAATCATAATCAATGGAGGAACGGTGGTAAATGGTTAGTGAGATGACTTCGCGTTTACTTACAATGCTCGGCAAACACATATATCGCGTTTAGATCTATTTGTAGTACATCTTTATTAATGCCCAACATATTGCTGACCATCAGTTGCTTCAGCATGCTCAGCTGAGAATAAATCAGTTCACCACCGAATAGACCATTCGCTATCGATTGATTTCGCAGATAACTTGGGAATGCTCTCTCGAATTGATGATTAGCTTGGCTACCTTCCAATATACAGCACAGGAACAAAGCCACCCTCTTATTCCTTAGCGCCTTGCGATGAATCTCTATAAATCGGGTAACCTGCCGTTGAATCAAGCCTGCATAGATGGATCCTCCAATGATCACCAGATCATATGGCTCGATATTCGGATAGGGCTCGCCCTTTTTTAGGCACCAGACGTCCACTTCCCCGCTCAGGTAACGGCATAGGATCCGAACCGCTTTCTCCGTCGTTCCATGTTCGGAAGCATAGACGATTAAGCTTCTCATATGAATTCCTCCCGTTCGGGAAAAATTACTATCCCCTTTCATTATAAAACATGCAAAGAGCGAGGGCTGTGAAATCAAACACAGCCCTCATCTACATTACACAATCTATTCGTTGAATGTATATACCTCCACCGCATCATACATCGGTTCTCTTCTTAGATGAGTTTGATACAAAACGATTTGGTTTACTTCCCATTGCAGCGGGATCGATTGCGATAGATATTGAACAGCCTGCTCTAGGATTTTCGTTTCAAACATGGTATTTCCTGTGTAGTTCTTTGCTAAGGTTAGATGCGGGGTATATGGCCTATTCTCCGTTATAAAGCCTAAGGATGCTAAAGAAGCATCTATGTTATTCTGCACTATAAACAAGGGTTCTAAATCGCCTTTTACACCGGTCCATAGAATCCGCGGGGAAGCTGACTTGCCGAATGTATTCAACCCCTCTAGTGTAAGTGAGAAGGAGTTCGTCTTCATCGCAATCTGTCTAAGCAACGGCTCAAGCCTTGCCCGTGTATCGTTATCAACGCCACCTAAGAATTTAAGGGTAATGTGATAATCTGCAGGGAATACCCATTTCTTAAATGTCATTCCCCGTAGCAAGTCATTCTGCATCTGAACACACATAGCGCTTAATTGCTGCTTCATGAAATCGGGAATAGGAATCGCAATAAACAGATGTGATTGAGTATTGTTCATACATTCACCTCGTATTTCTAGACTTTCATTTAGGATTACCCATTTGCTGTTAGAAATTCGAGGTTTCCGAAGCCGAGTTCGGCTGCATCAATGCTTGATGCAATTTCTTATCACGACCACCCTCGAAGAAATAATAGAGTACAGGAACAAGGATCAGACTGACGAATGTTGAGAAGAGCAGTCCGAATATCACTGCAGTTGCGATCGGCGTCTGGAATGCAGATGCCTCACTTACTCCAAGAAACATAGGTAGCAGACCACCGACTGTCGTGAGTGTTGTAGTAAGGATCGGCCGAACCCGTACCTTCGCACCCTCTATAATTGCGGTGAATACATCTGGATAATCCACACGATGCTTATTAATAAAGTCAATCAACACAATGGCGTTATTGACGACAATACCGACCAGCATCACTATGCCTATCATCGCCATAATATCAAATTCACGACCTGTTAGTAAGAAACCTATGGCAACACCAATCATTGCAAACGGTAAGGATGCCATGATCAAGAATGGCAATCGTAGACGGTTAAATTGGACTGTTAGGATCAGGAAAACCGTTACAAAGGAAATAGCTACCGCTACGAGCAAGCTCTCGAAGCCTTCTGCTTGCTGCTGCTGTGTTCCTGACAGAGCAATACGCATATCTCCCTGGTACATATGTACAAAATCTGTAACATTGCTAATAACCTGAGCCCTTACTTCAGAATCGAAGTATATGCTAAGCATGATTTCATAATTCCCGTCCTTCCGCACACGACTCGACTCTGAATCCACTTGCTCAAGACTCGCAATATCACCAATAGTCAGATTCATATCATCTCGGATTGGTAATTGATACAAAGCATCCGAGCTCTGTCGATAAACGCTTGGAAATTCGATAGAAGCTTTCGTATCGAAGCCATCAATCTTAACATCTATATCCTGTACACCATTAAGAACAAGGCTGATATACTGTTCAACTTCCGTCCTCGTGATCCGATGGTGGGCCAGCTGTGCTCTCGAGAATTCGATCATCCATTCCTTACTGCCTTCTGTTAATGCTGCTTGGGTTCCCGTCACCCCGGTGATAAGACCAATCTCTTCCTTAATCGCTGGGATGCCTTGGATCAACTCTTCCATCGTAGAAGCTGACAACGATATGGACATCTGTCCAGAGGTATCACCTTGACCCTCTCCCATACTTAAGAATGAATAGGGGATCGTCCTCTCAATCGTTTGTTGGATCTGCTCCTTCATGTCATCGTCACTCTGTTCCATGTCCTTACGATCCTCAAAAAGAATGATGTAAGACCCGCTGGAGGTATTCGTATCACGACCCCAGTAGAGTACTTCCTTGACTCCATCTATGGGCAGCAGCTGCTTCGCAGTGTCGTCCATCATCCGGATGCTTGTTTCGTAATCAATGTGTCNNCAAGATTAACGAATAAGCTCCGATCACTAACATTAGGAATATATGCTTTGGGGACGAATGCAAGCAGAGAGTAAATCGAAATGATTAATAGCAGGACAAAGCTAAGTAAGGTTCGCCATTTTCGCCTTAGTACGTAGGTCAATATTCTTTCATAAGCAGCAATTACCCGACTCGGTTGACGAGTCTTCTCCTCCGACTCCTTCATAAGCTTATTCGATAGTATCGGAATAATCGTCAGTGATACTACAAGTGAGGCTGCTAGTGAGACTGTCACTGTCAACCCAAGCTGCTTCATAAATTCACCAATCATGCCATCCAAGAAGGTTATGGGCAGGAACACAGCAATTGTAGTAAGTATGGAGGCGAGGACTGGTGCAAACACCTCCTTCGTTCCATCAACAACGGCATCAAGCCTCTTGCCGCCCTCTCTCATTCTCCGATGAATATTCTCAATAACCACAATACATGCATCCACGATCATACCGGTTCCAAGGCCAATCCCCATCATCGTTATGATATTAATGCTATAACCAAAGATAGCCATGGATATTAAAGTTGCAAAAATACAAATGGGCATACTCAGCGCAACGATCAACGTTGTACGTATACTTCGGAATACCATGAATAAAATTACTGCTGCAAGTAATGCTCCGATCATAATATTCGTGACCAGCTCTCGTACTGCTAGCCCTATAAATGTGGATGCGTCCCAAGCATACAGGTACTCCCACTCGGAAGAGCCCTGCTCCTCATAATACTTGGCCATAACAGCCCGCACACGCTCCGAAACCTTTACCTCACTGGCACTATTCGAAGCAAATACGTCAATCTCATAATAAGACTGACCGCTTATCCTATTATAATTATGGTTTGCAGGAGTATCCAATCTTACATGTGCTACGTCGGTTAATCTTTCACCATTGCTGAATCGATATTGCTCTAGATCCTGTAATGATGCAATTTGCGAAGCACTTCTAACACGGTATTGGGATCCGTCATACGCTAGAGAACCGAGGAGTGAGGAAGAGAAGTCGCTGCGCAATTCCTCAATGTATGATGAAGCTTGCTGTAAGCTTCGCACTTTATCTGGCATAAATTCAAACTTATATTCCTCTTTATACAAATCCAATGTGTGTTCAACCTTACTTATACCTGCCAATGCTCTTAATTCGGGGATGAGCTGTTCCTTTAATTCGTTGCGGACCTTTACAGGATCCTCATCATCTGATGTAATGGCAATTACCATAATCACGTTATCTGCTGTGGAATATTGCTGAACGTTGCTGTAATCCAGATCCAGCGTAATATTACTCAGTCCCTGGTTGAGCTCCTCCTTCAATTTATCCACATCACTAGCCTCTGCACTATCCTTCAGTAAAACTTCAATCTGTACATCCTTCGTAGATGTTGTAGCACTTACATTCTTAACCATATCCTTGCTCATCGCTAACGTCTCAAGAGGAATTGTGATTTCCTTCTCCATTATACTGAGATCCGTATCCGCCTTCACATAGGCCGAAACCATAAGGAAGGGGGC
>DFXU01000093.1:14348-55172 GCA_002383285.1 Caryophanales bacterium UBA4100 | reverse complement strand
GCTAGGAGCATTGCTCGCGACAATTGTGATCATGTTGTTCATGCGTAATATTCGAGCAACATTAGTTACGATTATATCCATTCCATTGTCGTTAGCGATGACCCTCTTCTTATTGAATATGTCGGGCATCACGCTTAATATCCTCACATTAGGCGGTGTAGCGGTAGCGGTCGGGCGTTTGGTTGACGATAGTATTGTTGTCATTGAGAATATATTCCGCAGACTGCAGAAGGAGAAATTCTCAGTTTCATTAATCATTGATGCTACACAAGAGGTATCGAGGGCGATTACAGCTTCCACATTAACTACGGTTGCGGTTTTCCTACCTATGAGTCTCTTGGATGGCTCGCTGCAATCCTTCTTGCTGCCATTTGCCTTAACGATGACCTATTCATTACTATCTTCATTATTAGTAGCATTAACGATTGTTCCGATCTTAAGTGCTACGGTGCTCAAAAATTCAGTTATCAAGGAGCATCTGCCCTCGAAACGATTTATTCGCTTCCTAGAGTGGAATTTGAACTACAAGTGGCTTCCAATCTCTCTAGCAATCTTGTTGCTTGTTGGATCCATAGCGACTTACTTGAATATGCCTAAGGGGGCGATTGACTCCTCCAGCGCTGAAACCCTAAGTGTAACCTTGGAATACGAAGCTAACACACCTGTTACTGAGGTGCTTGAGAATGGGGGTAAGCTAGAAGCCTTCCTATTGGAGCAGGAGGATACAGAATGGGTTGCTATGACCAATGGGAATAGTGCAGATGATGCCAAGTATGGTGCTGTTTCGTCACCTACACTAGTCACCTATATGATTCAGATGAAGGATGGTGCAGATGCCGAGGTTGTTATTGATGCGGTGAACGCGCAAAGAGTTAACTATCAAGGGGCAGAATTGAATGCCGGAGCGGCAAATCTATTCATGGGTGGAAGTTCAACACAGGTGTATGTGGATATCATTGGTGAAGATCTAGAGCTGCTTACTCAGACAGCAGTCGATGTTATTGCTAAAATTGAACCTGTCAAGGATGTACTTAAGGTTGAGAGTAATCAAGATGAGAAGAAAACGGTGTATACATTAGAAGTGAATGCTACAGAAGCTAAGGGTGCCGATATCGCCATGCAATTACAAGGGATGCTAAATCCCGTCCCGATTGGTTCTATCCATGTTGATGGTCAATTGGTTCAAGTTGTACTCGAGCCTTCACTGAAGCCAGAATCCGAGAGCGAGCTGTCCTCATTGATGGTCATGACGGACTCGGGTCCACAATCGGTTTCGAATGTTGCGAAGTGGGTCAAATCGGAGGAGTCTACTAAGTTCTTCCGCAAGGATGGCGAAAGCTATATTCGAATATCCGCTACAGTTGAACCATCTCAATTGTCCATTGTTGGTGGTGAAATCAAGACTCAATTAGCAGATTTAACAACTCCGGATGGTGTAGAGCTGATTGTTGGCGGCGCATCGGCGGATCAGTCAGAGGATATCAATAGTCTGATGCTTATGATGCTGGTATCTATCTTTATTGTATACTTGATCATGGTGTTCACCTTTAAGACACTTCGTGCACCGCTAGCGATCATATCCTCTGTTACCTTCGTACCTATTGGTGCGGTGCTAGGATTGATCATTACGGGAGTAACTCCTGACTTTACGGCTATATTCGGAGTTGTTATGCTTATCGGAATTGTGGTAACGAATGCGATTGTACTTATCGATCGCGTGAAGCATAATGAAGATACGATGACGATTCGTGAATCACTGCTTGAGGCAGCTGGAATAAGAATGCGTCCGATTCTGATGACGGCTATCGCAACAATCGGCGCAATGCTGCCAATTGTATTCGGATCCTCGCAAACGGGAAGCATCGTTTCCCAGAGCTTGGCCATTGTGGTCATCGGTGGATTGAGTGTAGCAACCCTGCTGACGCTAGTCATCGTGCCGTGTATCTACGAGCTTCTGCACTTTATTAAGTCTAAACGTCAGCGTCGTGAGCTGGCTGCGGAACAACATATAGCTGCATAATCATATTGCTATAAAGCTTGCTGCCGAGGTTCTTTACTCGGCAGTTTTTTTTCTGTGTCTAAACCCCCGACCCTATGGAAACAATAGTAGTAATAAGAACAATTGTCTACTAGGGGAAGGGGAATTTCTAACTATATGTCACGACTCTCTGAGCAGTGGGACCACCCACTCGAATTAATAGAACGATGGATTACAGAGATTGAGAAGGTTATTGCGGGCAAGCGGTTATTAATAGAGAGAGTAATCACAGCATGCTTATGTGAAGGTCATGTCCTGCTCGAGGATGTTCCTGGGGTTGGTAAAACTACGCTAGTCCAAGCGCTTGCGGGATCTGTTGGTAGCAGCTTCAAGCGGATTCAATTCACGCCTGATCAGCTTCCCTCAGACATTACAGGCATATCTGCCTTCCATCCACAAACGATGGAATTCACATATCGGCCTGGTCCGATCATGGCCAATATTGTGCTGGCCGATGAGATCAACCGTGCATCGCCCAAAACTCAGTCGGCCCTACTCGAAGCCATGGAGGAACGATGCGTGACCGTGGATGGCACAACATATCCGCTCCCTCGTCCATTCCTGCTGCTTGCGACACAGAATCCATTAAGGCATGAGGGAACCTATTCTCTCCCTGAGGCACAGATGGATCGATTCATGTTCCAATTGCGAGTTGGTTACCCGATGATAGATCAGGAGATGGAGCTCATGGAGCGGGTTCGGATAACTCATCCTTTAGAGCAGGTTAAGGTTGTATTAACAGGGGATGAGCTGATCGAGCTTCAACGAATTGTACGCACTGTTCATGTGGATTCTTCTATTAAACGCTATATTGTTAATATCGTAGAGACTACCCGGAATCACCCGGATATTCGTCTGGGTGCAAGCCCGCGAGCGTCTATTGCATTGATGCGGGCATCTCAGGCAAGGGCATGGATGCAAGGCAGACAATATGTTGTGCCCGATGATGTTAAAGCTCTAGCAGCTGCAGTTATCAAGCATCGCATCATGATGAAGTCGGATCAATACGTCGATCAGCTTAGACGGGAGGACTTGCTCGAGTTGCTGATTAAGCAAGTGTCTGTCCCTACGTTCATTAAGGATTCCCGCTCTAGCAATGAGGAGATACATCTCCGAAAGGGTTGGTTTCGATGAGCGTTGCTATCGTTCGTATTGTATGCATGAGTGGGCTGCTGATTGTAACAATAGGTTTAGCTGCAAACGGTGGCTACATGGGCTTGTTCCTTAGCGGTACGATCGGATGCGTACTCATCTATATGCTTGTGATCTCTCTATGGATTAGTAGAGGAGATATCTTAGCAGAGCGAGTGCTGCATCAGCAGCCTGTTCAGGCTGGGGATCAGATTGAGGTTACGCTTGCAATCAGCCTCCCTGCTCGTTATTGGCTGTGCTGGATGGTTGTTGAGGAAAGCTGGGTTAAGATGGGGTCTAATCAGGTGACGCAGGTAGACGAGAGGGTAGGAAAAGCTGCAAACATTGTGAAGATAGCAGAGTTTGATAAGGGAGTAGATGAGCAATATGTATGTTTGGCATTTATTAGAGGTGCTAGGAATGTCAAATATCATTATACCACCTCAGCTAAAGCTAGAGGCTTATACCGCGTACATAGCTCCCAGGTTATCATCGGGGATATGTTCGGTTTGGTGAAGCGAGTTCTCGTTCAGAAGGAGCTGGAGGCGGAAATTGTACAGGTAAACCCCGCACCACTTGCAGGAGATTGGATAGAACGGTTGCGGCGAGACGAGGCTGCACCATCAAACTATGGAACGATACGCGATTATATGAACGGAGATCCGATATCTAGCATCGATTGGAAATCATATGCTAGATATCAGAAGCTGAAGACGAAGCAGCTTGAGGTGGAGGTCAGTAAGTCGATGCTCATCGTTATGGATGCGAGGAAGGATTATTTTGAGACCATAGTAAGTGCTGTCACGCGGATCGTAAAGGAAATGAGTGACCCTTCACTTAAATTCATATTGGTTTGTGGAGATAGTCGACTCGCGGTTAATCCTCCCTATTCCGGACTATCAGCTGCATCTAGCGATATTTATGAGTGGCTTGCAAGGGTAGAAGCATTAAGCACGGAATCCTTCGATGGGCAGCTGCGAGCAGCCCTAGATTATTCCGGAGGAAGCTCAATTGAAGGTGGGGTAGTAATTGGCTTGACGGCATCACCAGATACAAGACGCGAGTATAGCAACGATCATTATGGCTATCAGCAATCAGTCCAGCTTCTATATATTCCTCATAACGGGAATGGAGAGATGGTTTATGCGTGATCAGAATGCTCTACGCCGTTTGCTGCTGGGGATATTGCTGGTTGTACTTGTTTACGAATGGATGGTTCCTTTATCGATGTTATCGAATTGGACGGCTGTCTATTCGATTACACCTTTGTTTATCACCATTATAGGTGTCGTAGCGGTTGATGTACTAAGCATTCAGCGCTACTGGACATGGATCGTCAAGCTATTGATCATTCTCTCCTCTGTCGCTGCGATGTTCCACGGAACAAATCTACTTCATTTGGAGTGGTGGCTTGATTTTGCTATATTGATCTGGGACGATTTCTTGCACATCATTATAGGTGAGTGGGGAGCTGTGAGTGGGGAAGGTCGCACGCTGCTGTTCATTGGAGCATGGTCGACGGTTGTTTGCTGGCTGTATGCAGTTATTCTGTATCAGCGAATTGCACTCTATGTGACCATGTTAACGGTTGTCTACTTGCTCATCCTGCAGACATGGTTAGGCATGGATACAACCAAGGGAGTTGTCATAGCTGTCATTACAGGATTATTGCTACACGGGTTAAGTGTCCTACCTGGCATAGAGAGCACGTACGGATTAAGGGTTAAGCATTCAGGCTGGCCGCTAAGATGGATGGTAAGCTCAATTGTACTCGTCAGTATTACCGTAGGAAGTGGACTTCTATTATCAGTGGGTCAGGAAAAAACGACTATGAAGCTGCCGGCATCCTTAATGAAGTGGAATTGGCAAACACTCGAGACATTCAGCTTTCTAAGATACCCCGCTTACACTACTAAGCAGACGAAGCCTGTTCAGCGATCAGGCTATAGCTTGACGGATTCGACGCTTGGAGGTTCTGTAAGCTCAGACGATTCTATTGCTTTCCTGGCGAATACGGAGAATCCTGATGCTTATTGGCGTGGTGAATCGAAGGCAGTGTATGATGGGAAGGGCTGGAGCAACCCTGAGCGTGATTTATACGGATATGAGATGGGTGAGCTGCTGCCCGATGTCTTAAGTGATGATAATCCTACTATGCCGAATGACACGACGTTCATTCAAGAGGTATTCCCATTCCGCGGTTATCCTAGCTCTGAGCATACAACAATCCTGTTGTCTAACGGCGCGATTCAACGTATTGATCGTCTTAACGTTGAGAATGATACTGTGGGGAAAGCACCTGGACCAATAACTATTGATCGTGTCGGAGGGAAATATACATTACAAGGAAGAGGATCAAGGTATCTTACATCCTATTCGATGGTAACCCTAGCTCCGCTAACCTCTGACAGTGCTAAATTGATGTTAGCAGCGAATGTAGAGAAGAGGTCTGTTCCTCCAGCAATAACTGTACCGAATATTCAATTGCCAGAGCAACTGCCAGAGCGTGTTTCACAGCTGGCTCACTCCATAACGGAGGAGTTTAATTCCACATGGGAGAAGGCTCATGCAGTTGAACAATATTTACATGACCATTATCGTTATACGTTAACCCCTAGGCCTCAGACAGAAGACGGTGACTTCGTCGATCAGTTCTTGTTCGAGCAGCAGGAAGGCTATTGTGACTACTTCTCAACTGCAATGACCGTAATGCTGCGATCGATAGGAGTGCCAGCTCGTTGGGTGAAGGGCTTCGCTCCAGGAGAGATAATTAAGGCTGAAGAGAATGTATACTTGCAAGAAAGTGCTCAGAGACTACGCGCAAGTCATGTGAAGACTTACTCAGTGATGATCCGTAATCGGAACGCTCACTCATGGGTAGAGGTATATATATCAGGGATTGGCTGGACTTCATTCGACCCAACTCCTGCTAGCTTGGCAGCGACAGCACTGGTTTCGGATACTGATCTAACTAATTCAGCAGATGAGGTAACCTCTTATCAAGTGGGAAGATTCATCTCGAGCACCCTGGATACCTTACAAGATAAACGGTTGCTTCATGCACTTCTATGGATAGCTGCTATCGTAGTATTAGGTCAGTCAGGGAAGTATATATATAGATCAGTTCTCATCAGATATTGGTTTGGCATACTTCGAATTCGCCTTATCTCCTTACTGTACGCTTGGGGATTGAATACGAATCACACGGATACTCGACTATTGGAGCGGATGCTCAAGCTGATATTGTCAAGGAATGGTCTTGTGATACATACAGATGAGACTGTTCGAGAGTCCGTATTAAGGGGCAATTATCCCAATGGGGTGTTAATGGAGCTGCTTGAATTGGTGTCTATATACGAGTTAGCTCGTTATGGTCCTCCCGAGCGAAGGCGAATTCCGTATGAAAGGATCATAGCATCTTGGAGGATGTTGATTTAGCATTCATTATTGGTTCATAATATGCTAAACTAGATTCGACTCACGACTATACATCAGGATGGGTGGAGATCTCTTTGAAGCAATACGTTTGTGTTACTGGAGCAGATCGTGGACTTGGCTTAGGATTTACTAAACAATTTCTGAATAAAGGCTACCATGTCTTCGCAGGACAATATATGAGTAGCTGGAAGGAGCTAGAAGCGCTGCACGCAGAATATCCAGACACGTTATATATCGTAGATCTTGATATTTCTAACGATGAGAGCGTGAAGAAGGCCGGGCAATATATCTCCTCGGTAACGGATAGCTTGGACATTCTTGTGAACAATGGGGCAATAATTGGAGATACCAAGAAAACAATATACGATGAACTCGATTTCGATCATATACTGAACGTGATTAACGTGACAGGACTTGGTGGCTTGAGGGTAACGAATGCGCTTATCCCATTGATCATGAACAGTGAGACGAAATTAATAGTCAACATATCCTCTGAGGCTGGTAGTATTGGTCAGTGTACACGGAAAGCCTGGTATGGTTATATGATGGCGAAGGCATCCGTTAATATGCATGCTGCCATTACACAGAATATGATTTATGAAGATGGCGGTCAGGTGCTCAATTTCCATCCCGGCTGGGTTCAGAGCTATATGAGTGGTGAGCTGAATACTGCAGCGGCTATCTCAGCAGATGAGTCTGCCGAGAATCTTGTTGGGCTCATTGCTAGACATAAGGAATTTGCCGGTTCCGCACCTGCATTCATCGACAACCTAGGTAACCCGCAATTGTGGTAAAAGACTAGACTGTGGTTACAATGAACCTAAGCTGCTGCGGATGAACACAGAGTAACTATAATGGATTTAAGCTGCCGCAGACGAACAAAGAGTAATTATAATGGATTTAAGCTGCTGCAGACGAACACAGAGTAACTATAATGGATTTAAGCTGCTGCAGACGAACAAAGAGTAAATACAATGGATTTAAGCTGCTGCGGACGAACACAGAGTAATTATAATGGATTTAAGCTGCTGCGGACGAACACAGAGTAACTATAATGGATTTAAGCTGCTGCAGACGAACACAGAGTAACTATAATGGATTTAAGCTGCTGCAGACGAACAAATGGGTAAGGGTCTATCTGACCTTTAAATGTTAACATAACACCGATTATACCAATTATAACGGCCTCATGGGCTTTTATTTTAGAGCAGTGAGCTAATAATCCCCCATTTTCGTATGATTACATAGAGTTAAAGGCCTAGCAGACCGCTAAATCAGAGGGAAATCTAGTTTTGATTGTTAATAAGGGCCTGGTAGGCCGTTATTCAATTTAGTGGAGAATGTAATATTCAACAATTCAGTGGGGACGTAATATTCAACATTCGATTTAATACAACAAGGAGGTCAACCATCATGACAAATCAGATTAAAGCCTGTATACTAGGAGATTATTCGAAGCCTGATTGGCACCCATTCCATCCAGTTGATCAGGAGCTCACGTCTATCTTAGGTGAAAGTATGTCTGTGGAATGTACAGAGGATTATGATTCACTTGTATCCGAACGGATTCAGGATTATGATCTATTCATCTCTTATGCAGACAAATGGAAAACCGCAGTTACACCAGAACAGACCGCAGGACTGTTGTCCTTCGTAAGTAATGGTGGAGCGTTAGTTGTAATCCACTGTGGGATATCATTGCAGAAGCGTCCGGAGCTGTGCCATATGATTGGTGCAAAATTCACAGGACATCCTCCTTATCGAACAATCGATGTGGAGATTGCGGCAACAGATCATCCTATTATTAGCGGTGTTGAAGGTTTCACTATCAATGATGAGCCTTATCAATATGAGTATATTCCTTATACGGATCGAACTGTCCTATTGGAATACGAGCATGAGGGAGCTAAAGTTCAAGCAGCTTGGGCTCATGAGTATGGGCTTGGACGAGTTGTGTACCTGATGCCAGGCCACGACATTGGACCTTTCCACATCCCAGCTTATCGTAAGCTTATTAAACAAAGCTGCGATTGGGCGCTGCGTAAGTAAGAAACAGAAACAGCCATTATTATTTTGAGTTGAGAAGGAGATCGGCATGGATAAGCCTAATGAAATGATCGTCGTCCTTGATTTCGGAGGACAGTATAACCAATTAATCGCTCGCAGAATTCGTGATCTGGGTGTCTATAGTGAGCTATTGCCTTACAATACATCTGTAGAACGAATCCAGGAGCTCAACCCTATGGGGATCGTATTCTCAGGCGGACCAGCTAGTGTATATGGTGAAGAGTCTCCCGTTGTTGACATGCGCATCTATGAGCTAGGTATACCAATCCTCGGGATTTGTTATGGGATGCAGCTCATGTCACACCAACTTCAAGGTAAGGTGGAACGTGCGCTGAAGCGTGAATATGGCAAAGCGACGGTTGAATTCCAAGCCGATAGCCAATTAACGAAAGGTCTTCAGAGGGATCAACTGGTGTGGATGAGCCATGGAGATCTAGTTTCGAAGCTTCCAGAAGGGTTTATTGTGGATGCAAGTACAGACCATGCGCCTGTCGCAGCAATGAGCCATCCCGAGAAGCGTCTATTCGCCGTTCAATTCCATCCGGAGGTTCGCCATTCCGTATATGGTAATGAGATGATTAAAAATTTCTTGTTCGATATTTGTGGATGTGAAGGTCAGTGGAGTATGGAAACCTTCATAGAGGACACAATTCGCGATATTCGTGATCAGGTCGGCGATAAGAAGGTTTTGTGTGCATTGTCTGGAGGCGTAGATTCCTCTGTAGTCGCTATTCTTCTCCACAAAGCAATCGGTCCTCAGTTAACCTGTATGTTCATTGACCACGGAATGCTGCGTAAGGACGAAGCGGAAAGTGTCATGGAGACATTCGTTGGGAAATTTGATATGCATGTAGTGAAGATAGATGCGAGTGAGCGTTTCTTAGGTAACTTGGTCGGTGTGACGGATCCTGAGATGAAGCGGAAAATTATAGGTAATGAATTCATCCGTGTGTTCGAGGAAGAGTCAGTGAGTCTTGGTGATTTTGATTTCTTAGCACAAGGCACACTCTATACAGACATTATCGAGAGTGGAACTGCTACGGCTAAGACAATCAAGTCTCACCATAATGTTGGTGG
Organism: Caryophanales bacterium UBA4100; assembly: GCA_002383285.1. Lineage (GTDB taxonomy): Bacteria > Bacillota > Bacilli > Paenibacillales > UBA4045 > UBA4045. The sequence continues at coordinate 45,421 of DFXU01000093.1, read as the reverse complement.
CTTGCCCGAGAATATGAGATTCAAGCTTGTTGAGCCGTTGAAGGCTCTGTTTAAGGATGAGGTGCGTAAGGTCGGAGCTGAGTGTGGTCTACCTGATGCTATCGTTATGAGACAACCATTCCCAGGCCCAGGCTTAGCGATTCGAGTTCTTGGTGAAGTTACACCGGACAAGCTGGAGATTGTACGTGAGTCTGATGCAATCCTTCGTGAAGAGATTGCTAAGGCAGGCCTAGATCGTGAGATCTGGCAGTACTTCACTGCATTGCCGGACATGAAGAGTGTCGGTGTTATGGGAGATGACCGTACGTATTCGTATACCGTAGGAATCCGTGCCGTAACCTCCATTGATGGGATGACAGCGGATTGGGCGCGTATTCCTTATGAGGTTCTCGAGATTATCTCGACTCGAATCGTGAATGAAGTGGATAACGTCAACCGAATTGTTTATGATATTACATCAAAGCCGCCTGCTACGATTGAGTGGGAATAGGTAGTGATAATTCTAAGTAACCGTTTCCATTAATTGTATGCAACACCAAAATACTGTCGAAACCGAACGATTACCCGAATATCATGGGTTTATTGTTCGGTTTTTCATTGACAATTTGAATAGACGAGTCTTAAAATGAAATTGGACATAGGCTATTCCATATTCGTGAATACTAATGTTCTTGCTACACCAAACATAGGTTTCGCTAACGAGGTTGTTTTATCGACCGCTTACGTGGTCATCAAAAACTTAGCTTATGCCTACGAGGTACTTTTGTATTCATGCTCTAACCTCGTAAGCTATATGTTAAACAAAACTTTTAGGAGGATGTTACGTGGCTAATCGTGGAAGTGGAAGTAAAGGCAGTAGCAGCACTGAGACAGGTCTGGCAAAGTATTTTGAATTTGGTAAGTTCAAGACATCGTACCGCAAGGAGTTTATCGCAGGCTTTACAACCTTCTTGGCAATGGCATACATATTGGTCGTTAATCCCCTTATACTTGGAGATGCAGGAATGGATACAGGCGCTGTCTTTACAGCAACTGCAATCGCTGCAATTATCGGATCGTTAGTTATGGGTCTGTATGCCAGGTATCCGATTGCGTTAGCGCCGGGGATGGGACTGAACGCATTTTTTGCATACACAGTAGTTATAGGCTCAGGAATTCCATGGGAGCAGGCTTTAGGTGCAGTATTCATATCGGGAGTAATCTTCTTAATACTTGCATTCACGGGTATTAGAGAAGCCATCATCAATGCCATTCCTTCATCCCTGAAGTTCGGCGCAGCAGCGGGTATTGGATTATTCATTGCTTTTATCGGAATGAAGAATGCGGGGATTATTGTTGCTAATGAGGCTACGTTTGTAGGACTAGGTGATTTTAATCTTGATAACAAAGGTACATTACTAGCTCTATTCGGCATCGTTGTGACGGTCATCTTGATGGTGCGTAAGATTTATGGAGCTATCTTCTACGGTATTGTAATTACTTCGATTGTGGGTATGATCTTCAGTATTGTGAATACACCAGATGGTGTCGTAGACCTTCCTCCAGATCCTACAGCTCTATTCGCACTATTCGATCACCTGTTCACTGCTGATATGTGGACGTTGAACATGATTGTTATCATCTTCACCTTCCTCTTCGTAGATTTCTTCGATACAGCGGGAACCTTGTTCGGAGTAGCAAGTCAAGCGGGTCTAATCGATAAGGATGATAAGCTTCCTCGTGCGGGCAGAGCATTAGCATCAGATTCAATAGCTACTATTGCAGGTGCGGTTGTGGGGACATCGACTACTACTTCTTACATTGAATCGTCTGCAGGTGTTGCTGCAGGTGGACGTACTGGTTTCACCGCTGTTTCGACAGCCTTCTTCTTCCTATTAGCTCTATTCTTCTTCCCATTGTTGTCAGTCGTTGATGGCTTTGTTACAGCACCAGCCTTGATTATTGTAGGTGTTCTTATGGCATCTGCACTGAAGAAGATTGACTGGGAGCAATTCGATGAAGCATTGCCTGCATTCATCGCTGTTGTGGCTATGCCTCTGACTTACAGTATTGCTAATGGTATTGCGCTTGGCTTTATACTCTATCCGATCATTAAGATCGCCAAGGGTGAGGCCAACAAGGTTCATCCGGTTATGTACTTCCTGTTCGTGGTATTCATCTGTTACTTCGTGTTCTTGAGATAATGATTCGTCTAACTAGCCTATCTCGGAAGCGTTTCAGCTTCGGGATAGGCTTTTTCTTATGTCTGATTGATTAAATACGGCACCCGTTGTACAATTGGTTAAACGTTTAATTTACGATTGATTGGGGTGGTGCTATGAAGAGAACGACCATCAAGGATGTTGCCAAAGCCGCAGGTGTATCAATAGCAGCTATATCTTACGCGCTTAATGGAAAAGAGTCGAAGATATCTACAGAAACGTACGACCGGATCCAAGCTGCTGTCACTTTACTAAATTACACACCAAACATTTCAGCTAGAAGCCTTGTTAATAATAAATCGAATTTGATAGGGGTTATCATTCCTGAGACGGAAGAGCAGAGCCGCATGATTCTTGAGAATCCTTTCTACAGTGAAATTGTAAGCGTTATCGAAAGCGAGCTTCGGAAGCATAATTATCATATGATTTTAACGGGCATGGAGGTAGGCAAAGAGTATTCAGATCTCTCTATGCAGAGAAATCTAGATGGGGCCATTATCATGGGCATTTACAACGAGAGCCTCTATGAAGAGCTAAGGAAAGTGAATATTCCTATTATCCTCATTGACAGCTATATCAATGATTCTCAATTCAAGAAAATTGGTTGTGATGATGAGCTAGGCGGCTATATGGCAACAAGACATTTGATTGATAATGGACATACCCATATTGCGCTTGTAACAGGATTGATAAAGAAGGATGGTGTTGTAGAGAAGCGGGTGTTGGGCTATAAGAGGGCAATGGAAGAAGCTCAATTGTCTTATCATTCCAGTTATATCTATGAGGATTCAGTAAGCTATGAGCACGGGGTAATAGCAGGTAAATGTATTGCAATGAAGCATCCGGAGATTACAGGAATATTTGCAACGGCAGATATGGTGGCCTTTGGGATTATCAGTGGTCTGCAGGAAGCAGGCAAGCATGTACCAGGAGACATATCTGTCATAGGATTTGATGATATCATGATGTCGAGCATGTTTATCCCTCAATTAACAACGATCCGACAGGATATTAAAGCAAAAGGACTCATGGCAGCGCAATATATACTACAGACCATTCACGGGGATGTTGCTGAGGACATTGAAGAAATTATTCTACCGCTAGAACTGATGAAGAGACAATCGGTCAGTAGGATAACATCATGAAAGGGTCACTGCGATTAAAGCTAATTATTGGCTTCTGCGCCGTAACGATCCCTATGTTTATTTTTCTAATGTACAACAATTATTATGCGATGGATGTTGTCCGTACCCAGGTGGGACAATCGAATAAAAATTTACTGTCGATGTATATGAATCAGATTGATAGTACATTTGAGAATATTGATAATTATCTATATACATTTATCATGAAGGATTCGGATTTAGCCATCATCGGCCATTCGAATTTAGCTAGTAATGAGGCTGTGATAGCTAAGCAACGAATATGGAATAAGATGAATGAGGATCTTACTAACCTTAAGAACGCGAATATGATATTCGTGTACTCTATTGAACAGCAGGACTTATTAAACACATTATTCATCGGTAATAGTAATGAGAGCTTCTTGAGATTTGAAACGGTCAAGAGTGTGCTAAGTGAATATATACAAGATAATGAAGCCGAAGGATTTATGGATAATAGATGGAGACTTATTCACAAGGATGGCGAGATAGCACTGATTCGATTAGTACAAACTCAATTTAACCAGGTCGTAGGAGCTTGGATTGATATTAACAATCTGATGATTCCTTTGAACTTTCTGGATCTTGGAAACCATGGGGAGGCTCTCATTGTATCAGACCAAGGTGTTCCCCTAACTGAATTATCTATTGATGAGATGAACAAACCAAACTATAGAATAACACTGCCCAATGAGGAGGATTTATTCAGCACATTATCAATGAATATTAATTATTTGCTTGTTAGTGCCAAGTCTCAGTATGGAGATATCAATCTGGCTGTGCTCATTCCCGAGAGTACCCTTCTACAAAGACTCCCTTATTTTCAGAGGCTGATATTTATCATTCCACTTATGGGGCTAGTCATCTTGGTGTTTTACCTGATCTTCTTGCAGAATATTCTATTGAAGCCAATGAAACAACTCATTACAGGGATGCGGCGAATCAAACAAGGAGAATTCGAAACTCGCCTTCATAATGATAAGTCTAGAGAATTTATTATGATTAATGAAACGTTTAACGATATGGTCAATCAGATTCAAGGCTTGAAAATCAACGTATATGAGGAGCAGATTCGAACACAGCAGGCAGAGCTCAATCATTTGCAAGTGCAGATAAATCCGCATTTTCTACTGAATTCCATCAATATTATTTACAATCTTGCTGAGTTAAAGAAGAATGATCTGATCAAGAAATTATCAACACATCTTGCCAATTACTTTCGTTTTATTACAAGAACCAATAAATCTATCGTTACGGTTTCTCAGGAAATGCAGCATATAGAAAGCTACTTGGAGATTCAACAGCTTCGTTTCCCACAGCATATACATTATAAGACCTGTGTGGAGCCAGGGTTAGAGGAGGTAGCGATTCTCCCTCTTATAATTCAACCCTTTGTAGAGAATGCAATTCTTCATGGTTTTCAAATGGGGGATGAGGCATTCTGTATAACCGTAGCTGTTACTCGATCGAAGGAGAAGCCTGACAAGCTTTATGAAGTGTTGATTAGTGATAATGGTCGTGGAATCGAGCCAGACAAACTACTAGAGCTACAGCAAGACACCTGGCAATCGGATTCTGTTGATAACCATCTTGGGGTTTGGAACGTGCGTCGTCGCCTAAAGCTGCGTTATGGTGATTCCTCTCAGCTTCAATTCGAGCCAGGGCATCCTAGAGGTATTGTCATTCGAATGGTGATTCCAATTGATAAAGGAGTTGAAAACCATGTATAAGCTTCTTATTGTAGATGATGAATGGTTTGCAGTTGAAGGTGTTGAACAGGGTGTCGATTGGAGCAGTCTTGAATTCTCTGAAATCCATAAAGCCTATAATACAGAACAGGCCAAAAAGGTTATAGCTTCTACACAGATTGATATCATTATCTGTGATATCGAGATGCCGGATGGTAATGGGATCGAGCTTATGGAATGGGTTAAGGAGCACTTTCCTGCAATTGAAGCGATATTCTTAACCTGTCATGCTGATTTCAAATACGCACAGAGGGCTGTTCACTTAGGTAGCTTTGAATATTTGCTAAAACCAGTTGAGTTTGAGCTGCTAAGGCAAACAGCGAAGAATGCCATTGATAAACTTGTAGAAGATAGAAGAACGAAGCAATTAAACGAAGCATATTCTCAATACTTTGATTTATGGGAAGCGAAAAAACCTGTACTCTTCGAAAGATTCTGGCAGGATTTGTTCTGGCAGCGGATTATTCCTACGAAAAGTCATATTGAGAAAGCCATAGAATCATATATGATGCCTCTCTCCATGAATAGTAGGGTATTGCTTATAATGATTAGCATCGAGCAGTGGGGGAAGAAGCTTAATTCACAAGATGAGGAAATCATGGAATATGCACTAAGGAATGCTGCAGATGAGATGATCCTAAGTAAGCAGGCCGGGCAAGTCATACAGGACCGTAATGGTGTGCATTTTGTATTGTTATATTCTGATGAAGCTCAGAAACCAGATATAACCTATGAGCAATTAAAGAAGAGCTGCAAGCAGTATATTGAAGCATGCTCTAAATATTTATTTTGCAATATCTCTTGCTATATAGGTGAATGGGTTCCACTTAACACCGTATGGCAATCATATAATGTTCTCTTACAAATGGAGCATAACAATGTGACCATGTCCAAATCTGTATTGTTCTCTAAAGAGCAGCCGAATGAGAATGAAGCCCTGCAGCTACCTGCATTATTCGAATGGTCTGAGCTCATGGAGCTGGGGAAGCTAGAGGAGTTGGATTTACTCGCGAATGATATGTTTAGTCAGCTACGCAAGGAAGCCAAGGTTACCTCAGAAACGCTGGGTGCTTTATATCATTCTCTGCTTCAAACGATCTATTATGTACTGCACAAACGGAGTATATCTGTCCAAACGATATTTACCAATGGCGAAGCATTAGATCAGGCTATGGCGGTTAAATCCTTGGATCAGCTTCAGGAATGGACCAAACGAATATTTCGAATGGTGACAGAGTATCTTGTAGCTGTTGAACGTGGGTCTACCGTTGTTGATAAAGTGAAAAATTATATCGCGGATCATATGTATGATGAGATTTCACGGGATGATCTTGCGAGTTGTGTTCATATTAACTCCTCTTACTTATCTAGGCTGTTTAAGAAAGAAGTGGGGATGAGCCTTACTGACTTTATTGTTCAGGAACGGATGAAGACAGCAAGAGATTTACTTATACATTCGGATGAATTGGTCAGCAATATCGCCAAATCGTTTCATTATACAAATTTCTCTCATTTCTCGAAGATGTTCCGTAAGCATTATGGTATGAATCCACAGGATTACCGCAAACAGTTTTATAATGTGCAGCCCTCTAGGCAGAAGTAGAATAAAGATAAGTCGGAAGCTTTTGTCCGGCTTTTTTTGTTGTTATGTATTCATGTCACCAAATGTATAGCGGAAGACACCTTACGAGTAGTTCGTATGTTAGATAACGGTTATCATAACGATATAGGAATCGGATAGATAGAAAAGGAGGGGCGACTTGATACCAATACCAACCACAATAAATTCGAAAGTTATCGTTCAACGGAAGAAGACATTTTGGCAGAATGTGAAAAAATACAGGGCCCTTTTATTAATGATATTTCCGGGATTTGTGTATATCTTCATTAATAATTACTTGCCGATGTTCGGTATTGTAATCGCTTTTAAGAACATCAATTATGCTCTAGGGATATGGGCTAGTGACTGGGTCGGACTCAGTAATTTTGAGTTTTTGTTCAGTACAGATGATGCTTTCATAATCACTCGTAACACTGTGTTATATAACTTAGTGTTTATCGTGCTCAATACTTCATTAGCTGTAGGGGTAGCCCTATTGATCAATGAAATTAGACTTAAATATGTTGCAAGGATGTATCAAAGCGTGATCATCATCCCGTCCTTACTATCATGGGTAATTGTTGGATATCTTTCTTATAGCTTCCTTAGTATCGAATATGGCTTTGTTAATAATCTGATTCTTAAACCACTTGGAATCGATCCAATTTCATGGTTTAGTCATCCCAAGTACTGGCCATATATCCTTGTAACAGTTAATACGTGGAAGAGTGTTGGTTTCGCAAGCGTCATTTACTTGGCAGCAATTATGGGAATTAACAACGAGTATTACGAGGCAGCTACATTAGATGGAGCATCAAAAATTCAACAAATGAAATCAATAACCATTCCATTAATTACACCCGTCATTGTTATTTTGTTCATTCTGGCAATTGGTGGTATATTCCGTGCAGACTTCGGTCTGTTCTACCAAGTGACACTGAATCAAGGTGCAATCTTGTCAACAACCAATGTTATCGATACTTATGTTTACCGTGCTCTATTACAGATGGGGAACGTTGGTATGGCAGCAGCAGCGGGTTTATACCAATCGGTAGTCGGCTTCTTCCTAGTTCTTGGAACTAATTATATTGTAAGAAAAGTTAGTAATGATAATGCTCTATTCTAACTGAGAGGAAATTATGATGAAAACAAATACGTTCAATATGCAGTGGCTTCTCCATTTAATATTCATTGTCTACGTCGCAATCACTTTAATCCCTCTTCTTCTTGTATTGGTCATATCCTTTACAGACGAGCGAACACTGACGCTAAATGGTTATTCATTATTTCCTGAGAAGCTTAGTTTTGCTGCTTATACTTTTTTGTTTAACGACTCCAGCGTTATTCTGAATGCATACTTGGTGACAATCTTCGTAACTGTTATAGGTACTTCAGTGAGTCTTCTATTATGTGCACTATACGCTTATCCGTTATCCCGAAAGGACTTTCCATTTCGCACTAGTTTAACCTTCTACGTTTTCTTTACCATGCTTTTTGGTGGTGGACTTGTACCTTGGTATCTGGTTTATACAAATGTACTAAGTATTAATGATTCATTGCTTGCATTAATTGTACCGAATTTGCTCTTGAGCGGGTTTAATATTATCATCATGAGAACTTTTTTTACCAATACAATTCCTCCTGAATTAATTGAATGTGCACAGATGGATGGTGCTGGTGAATTTCGAATCTTCTTTCAAATTATCCTACGATTATCCTTACCGGTCTTAGCCACTATCGGCCTGTTCACTACATTGGCGTATTGGAATGATTGGTGGAATAGCTTAATCTTTATATCTAATCGTGATTTATACAGTCTCCAATATTTGCTGAACAAGATACTGATGGACATTAATGTTATCTTCAATACACCAGGGAATTCGAATCAAACCAAATTACTTACGTTGATTCCACATGAAACGGTTCGCATGGCCATGGCAGTCCTTGGAATTGGCCCAATCTTACTCGCTTATCCGTTCTTTCAAAAATATATAGTACAAGGCTTGACGATTGGCGCTGTGAAGGGCTAACCCTAGAATGAATCATTCTAGTTGGCATATATATTAAAAAATATTGGGAGGTTGACGTTAATGAGAAGTGCAAGTCGAAGCATCAAGATGCTGCTGCTAGTGTTTGTAATAATCTCGTTGGTAGTTGGTTGTAGTAATTCGAATAATAATGCCAACAATGCGGGGAAAGTGAACACACCAGCTAATACACCGAAAGTAGAAACTCCTGCAGAACCAGTACCGGCGGAGCTCGAGCCCTATGAAGTAACCTTGGTTATGCCTGGAGCACCGCTTAAAGATCACGATCTTGTGATCGGTGAAATGAACAAAATATTAACAGAAAAAATTAACGCTACCTTGAATCTTCATTATGTGGACTGGGGCGCATGGACTGAAAAAACAAATCTGATGTTTGCATCTAGTGAATCATTTGACCTTATCTTCTCAGCGGGATGGTTCGGATATACGAATTCTGTTGGTAAGGGAGACTATATGGCCATTGACGATCTAGTGGCCGAATATGGTCAAGCTTTCTTGGATACCATTGATCCAGAAATTGTAAATGCGGCAAAGGTTAACGGTAAATTATATGCGATGGTTGCTAATAAAGAATTCGCTGCCGATAAGGGCTTAACATTGAACAAGGCGTTGGTGGAGAAATATAACTTTGATCTTTCTACAATCAAAGAATTGGCAGATATGGAGCCGTTGTTCAAAACGATTAAAGAAAACGAGCCTGGCGTGACTCCGTTCTTAACTACAGGTGGAGGTGCACCTTCAGCCAGCATTCTAGACTATGGATACTATGATATTCTAGGAGACGGACCAGGAGAGCTGCTTCGTACTGGTGAAGGACTTACAGTTATCAATAAAATTGAAGATCCTAAATACATGGAATATGCAAAGCTAATGCGCAAATGGTATCTTGCTGGTTATGTTAATCAAGATGCTGCAACAGTAGGGGACACTGGCCCTCAATATAGAGCAGGCAAAGCCTTTGCACAGACGAACTCTTACAAGCCAGGTTGGGTTCTTGAGAATGAGAAAAGCATGGGCATGGGACTGGAAGTCGTGCAGATCGCAACACCATTCACATCGACTACAGATGCAACAAGTGCACTAATAGCGATGTCTCGTACCTCGAAGGATCCAGAGAGAGCTATGATGTTCATGAATTTGTTATACTCTGATCCTGACCTTCTAAATCTGCTCATTAATGGTATCGAAGGCACACATTATGTGGTAAAGGAAGGGAATATCATTGATTTTGCACCAGGCCTTGATGCTGCTACATCCGGATACCCAGTAACCATGAATTGGATGATTGGGAATTTACCGATGACTCATGTATGGGCAAGTGAAGATCCTAACAAATGGCAATCTTATATCGAATACAACGCGAGCGCAGAAAAATCTCGAGCTCTAGGATTTGCCTTTAATACGGAGCCTGTGAAGAATGAGATTGCTGCAGCTAGTAACGTTGAGAAAGAATTTAAATTCGTAATCGTAACGGGGTCTGTGGATCCTGAGGAATATATTCCTAAGTATCTTGAGAAGCTCAAAGCAGCAGGCTTAAATAAGATTATTGCAGAGAAACAAAGACAATTAGATGAATGGGCGAAGACGAAGTAAGAGTAACCTTATCCATTTAACACCTCCCTTTACTCTTTCCTACTAGGGTAGAGGGAGATTTTTATATCAAAGACCAGAGGGTGAATCAGAGATGACAGAAATTAGGATAGGGATTATTGGATTAGGTGGAATGTCGTATTCGCATATGGAGCATATTGATAAATTACAAGACGTTCGGATTATAGCCGTATCCGATACTAATGCGGAAGCGATAGAACGAGTAGCTAGAAGGTATAACATTCCAAAGGTAAAGCAATATTCAGATTATGCAGAACTAATATCAGACCAGGATGTGGATGCGGTATTATCTATTACTCCGAATGACGTCCATTATGAGATTGTAAAATGCTGTTTGCTTCACAAGAAACCATTTATGACGGAAAAGCCATTTACTCGGACCTTTCAAGAAGCGTTCGAGCTCAATCAATTGTTCGATGCTGACACCAATCAAGTGCCTTCAATGGTTGGATATTCATATCGTTATGTAGCATCCTTCCGTTATGCACGTGATTTAATTCGTCAAGGAAAGCTTGGACCTATTCGTCATGTATTCGTGCAGTATCTGCAAGAGTGGGGCTTGCCAATGAAGGAAACACCTATGAACTGGCGCTACAGTCGAGAAATCAGCGGAACTGGAGTCCTTGCGGATCTAGGAACCCACATGGTTGATGCCGCTCGTTATCTGTTTGGCGAATTCGAGGAAGTATCCGCGATGTTGAAGAATTTAGTGTCACAACGACGTGACCCCAATACGAATCAGATGATTTCTGTGGATATCGATGATTTTGGTGGCTTTCTAGCAACATTAGAAAACGATGTCACAGGTGTATTCCAAACCTCGCGGAACGCATATGGATCAGGGAATCAGCTAGAAGTAACGATATATGGAGAGAAGGGTACCATATCGGTTAGCTGTGAGAATCCGGAGCAATTAACTTGGATTCGTCCGAATCTAGATCATCCTTCTAATTCAGTGAAGGAGCTGCATAGAGTACCTTATGAATATGTAATTGGTCAATTGCAGGATTTCTTTGATATGCTTCGCGGGCATTTGCGTGAAGGATTGCCTACATTGAAGGATGGATATGCCAATCAAGAGGTATTAGAGACTATCTTCCAGGCTGCACAAGAGAAGAGAACGATCAGTATTGAGGAATTCCGCAGTAACCACTTAACCACGATACAAGGAGCGAACTAATATGACTCAAGTAACCGTTTGGAATGAAAATCGACATGAGAAGACCAATCCTAAAGTAGCTGAAATATATCCGAATGGCATACACCAAGCCATTGCCAGCCACCTTGGGGAATATGAAATTAATGCTAGAACTGCAACCTTGGATGAAGCTGAGCATGGGCTTACTGCGGAAGTATTAGCGAATACGGATGTTCTTATCTGGTGGGGTCATATGGCACATGATGAAGTAGCAGACAGGATTGTTGATCGGGTCCATGCAAGAGTACTAGAGGGTATGGGTTTAATCGTGTTACATTCTGCTCACTATTCGAAGATATTCAGGAAGCTGATGGGCACTACGTGTGGCTTAAAGTGGAGAGAAGCTGATGAGAAGGAACGTCTCTGGGTTGTTAATCCAGGCCATCCCATTACAGCTGGGATTGGTGAATACATTGAGCTTCCACAAGAAGAGATGTATGGCGAGCACTTCGATATTCCTGCTCCTGAAGAGCTGATATTCCTTAGCTGGTTTGCAGGTGGTGAAGCATTCCGTAGCGGATGTACATTTACACGTGGTCAGGGTAAGATCTTCTACTTCCGCCCAGGGCATGAAACCTATCCTACCTACCATAACAAAGAGATTATTCGAGTCATTGCGAATGCGGTTCAATGGGCGTCACAACCCAAAGGGACTAAGCCGACACACGTTAATGTTCCAGTTCCATTAGAGAAGCTATAAACGGAGAGGACTGTTACATGCTGCAAGCTTATTGGTACATTGCCAAGATGCGAATATTGACTACGATTGCCTACCGGTTTGAGGTTTTTGCTGCGGTAGGCAGTCAAATGATCATTATGCTAGCGGGTGTATATCTGTGGAAGACTGCATACAGTGGGAATGTGAACTCAACCTCCATGCAACTGGATGAAATCGTAACATACACCATCATCTCCATCCTGCTAGGCTCAGTTTTTATTTGTAATGTGCAAGATACACTTTATAGCAAAATTAGAAAAGGCGATATAGCTGTTGATCTATACCGCCCCATTATGCTGCTTGGAAGCTATCTCGCCGATGATCTTGGTAACATGATGAGCTCAGTCGTCAATAAAGTACTGCCTCTATTTGTGCTGGCATCACTCCTGTTCGAGGTGCCTCTACCCGATTCATTTACTGGCTTTTTATTATTTGTGTCCAGCTGTGTATTAAGCTATGCCATACTTTGGCTGCTTAGCGCGATTGTGGGTTTAGTAGCCTTCTGGGTCATGGAGCTAGGTAACCTGGGTATGGCCAAGGATAGTATCGTTCGTATCTTATCGGGAAGCATTGTGCCGCTGTGGTTTTTTCCGAGCAGCATCCAGACGATTTCTAAGTTTCTACCCTTTCAATATACATATCAAACGCCGCTTTCTATCTATATTGGTGAAATCGATCCGCTTGATGCTCTGATGGCGATGGGGATTCAATTGGTGTGGATTGCTGCACTCTACGTGCTGCTCCATGTAGTATGGAGCAAGGCAAAGAAAAAAACGCTCATCCAGGGAGGATAACGGATGGTTTCGACAGTTCGTCATTATTATTCCGTTGCATATTGCTTTGCTCGATTAGCCATACAACGACAGCTGGAATACCCATTATTCCTAGTCAGTTGGTTTTTGATGATTCCAATTGCTTACTTTTCCGGGCTGTGGATGTTAAAGATCATTACGGATCGATTCCAGTCCTTGAATGGATGGGACTTTTCCCAGCTTGCTTTCATTTATAGTCTAGGACAATTCAGTCATGGACTCTTAGTTGTCTTCTTTATCACTACATGGTATATCGACGGTATGGTTATTAACGGAGAATTCGACAGACTGCTGCTTCGTCCTATGAATGTGTTCTTCCAATTGGTTGTAAGCTATGTGAACTTTATAGGGATAGTTGACTTACTACCAGGTACGATATTATTCATATATGCGAGTCATCTAGTGAGCTTCGAATGGTCCTTCCTCAACATCCTCAAGCTAATTCTTATTGTTATAGGTGGTACTCTCATCCGCGCAGCTTTATTCATATGTTTAAGCTCAGTATCCTTCTGGACCAAACGTAGCACCTCGTTAATTGGCTTCACGCTTAATTTACTTGAACGGACTACTATGTATCCTCTGAACATTTATCCGATAGTCTTGCAAATGCTCTTCACGTTTCTTATTCCCATTGGATTCATTAGCTTCTATCCAGCCAGTGAATTTCTAGGGCAATCGAGTGGGTTTCATATCCCATTAAGCATGGCTTTATGGACACCGGTAGTGGGAGTCATATTCTATTTGATCTCACAACTTATATTTAACTTAGGTATGAGAAAATACGAGAGCGCAGGATCGTGAGGAGAACAAATGGCTATCATTGAGGTTGTGGATTTGGTTAAAGAGTATGTGATTACTAAGAAGGAATCCGGCTTGCGTGGCTCAATCAAAGGCTTATTCTTCCCCAAGAAGACAACAATTCGAGGTGTAGATGGGATCAGCTTCTCGATAGAACGAGGGGAAATTGTTGGGTATATTGGTCCGAATGGGGCTGGTAAAAGCACGACTATAAAGATGCTTACTGGGATTCTCCATCCAAGCGCTGGCTCTATCCAGGTTTGTGGCATTATTCCGCAAGTAGATCGGAAGGCTGTAGTAAAGAGATTAGGCGTTGTCTTCGGACAGCGCACACAGCTGTATTGGGACTTGCGATTAGGCGAATCCTTCGAGCTTCTTAGAAGGATTTATCAAATCGACAAAGACGAATATGTTAAAACCCTGCGAGTATTGAGTGATGTCCTAAAGCTAGATGACTTTATTGATACCCCGGTGCGCCAGCTTTCGCTAGGCCAGAGGATGCGTGGGGATTTAGCAGCAGCAATGCTTCATTCTCCAGAGGTATTATTCCTGGATGAGCCCACTATTGGCTTGGATGCAGATGCTAAGCATGCGATTCGTAGCTTTATCCTGGAAATTAACAAGAGCAGAGGAGTAACTGTCATTCTCACTACGCATGATCTTGATGATGTGGAGCAGCTATGCAGCAGGCTTATTGTGGTCAATCATGGCACGATTGTTGAAGATGGTCCGATTCAATCCATTGTTGGCAAATTGGCTCCAAAGCGGTTGCTTGTTATCGAACTACAACACCTTAATGATGATTTAACTCATCCGTCTGCAGAAATCATCAGACAAGAGGGACTCAAAATATGGTATCAATTTGAAAAAACAAAAATCACTGCCTCTGAGCTTATTTCTGATCTATCTCGCAAATTGTCCATTCAAGATTTAAGCGTTCAAGAGCCCGATATTGAGGATGCTATTCGCGAGGTTTATAAGACGACTTGATATGATACTAGTGAAGTGTTAGAAATGCGGAAGAAGAGAGATGTTGGACAACAAAACCCTCCTCACAAGCTTGCTTCATAATTATAAAACATATCAACCTATTATCCTCGAAATTCAAATGTTGGAGGACACCTACGGAACGCTCCATATTGATGATGTTAGAATCTCCGAGGAATAATTTTCATAAGCGTGTTTAATACCTATTGCAAATTCTTGTGAAATACATCACATTCATGGATTGGAATTAGCAGTATACTATGGATAAATACTAATACCGGTATCGGTATTGGAACTGAAGGGGGTAGTATTCATGAAGAGTTTTACGAAAACGGTTGTCGTAGGAGGAAGCTTTGCAGGATTGACCGCAGCATTGGAGCTAAAGCGTAAGGGTGGAAAGGCGCATGAGGTTGTACTGGTTAGCAATTCTACTGTATTCACATTCATCCCATCGCTTATTTGGGTGCCTCTTAAGTGGAGGGAAATCAAAGATATCACTGTTCCGATCGAGCCTGTACTACTGAAAGCGGGTGTCCAGTTTATTCATACGGATGCCTTGGAGGTAGATCCCGAAACGCGTATCCTAAAGACGAAGCAAGGTGACATTACCTTCGATCACATTGTAATTGCTACCGGACCTCAGGTTGATTACGATGTCGCCCCTGGGGTAAGGGAACACACACATTACATCGGTACGCCGGCCGGAGCGATGAGAACGAGGAAGGCTCTGGAGGAGTTGAAGCAAAACCCGGGTCCTGTTGTCATTGGGGCAACGCAGAATGCTGGGTGTATGGGAGCATCATATGAATTTCTTTTTAATATTGAGAAGTGGATGAGGGTAGAAGGCATCCGTAAGAAAACTGAGCTGTACTGGGTCACACCTGAACCCTTCCTAGGTCACTTTGGCATTGAGGGTATTGCCGGGGGCAAACAGATGCTTGAGGCGTTCTGCAGGATGTTTAATATACATTATGTTACAGGGGTTGGTATCGAAAAGGTAGAAGCGGATACGATCCATCTCACCAATGGTCAAAGCTTGCCATACAAGTTTTCCATGCTGATGCCGCCGTTTCACGGTGTAAATTTTGTGAAGAACTCAGCCAAGCTAGAGGCTACGCCAACGGGTTATATTCCGGTGAAGGGTAGTTATCAGCATGTGAAGTATGAGCATGTGTGGGCAGCGGGCATTGCGATTGATGTAAAGCCGCCATTCACTCAGGGAGAAGTACCGTTCTCCGTTCCGAAAACTGGCTTCCCTGCTGATGAAGCGGGTAAAACGGTTGCCGAGAATATTATTCGTGTCAGTCAGGGCGATCATAAGCTGAAGGAGAAGCCATTCGGCAAGATCCCCGGCTTATGTATCATGGATGCGGGTAAGAAAGAAGTTATTATTATTAGCAATCATTTGTTTAAACCACGCCAGATTGCAATAATGGTTCCTAATGTGCTCTACGACTTCTCTAAGCGATTGTTCGAGAAATATTTTCTCTGGAAAACTCGCAATGGTTATTCGAGATTGCCGTAAAATCGTTACCGAATCCCTGAATGCATCTTAGTGATAGGAAGTATTTAATGGAGGTAATTGACTATGATGTATGACAATGATATCAAGCTGAGGCTTCGCAGGTTTGAAGGTCAAGCTCGCGGCGTATTACGAATGATGGAGGAAGAACAGAACTGCAAGGATGTAGTTCATCAATTATCCGCTATTCGCAGCGCAATCGATAAAGCAATCGCCTGCATTGCGGCAAGCAATTTGGAACAATGTCTGTTAGAGGAAAAGGGGCAGGATAGAAGCAAATTAGTGAAAAGTGCAGTGGATTTACTGATACGCAGTAGATAATATTCGTTTGGCTGAAGCTCATTATTATTGCAAGCAGTATGATCATAATTAAAACCTGCGAACCAAGTAGATACTTGATTCACAGGTTTTATTGTTGGAAAGTACAATAATTAACCTGAGTTTACAGGTTAATTTAATACAGCTGTCATATGAGCTACAGTGATAGCGTAGTGTGATGTGTTCCAAGCATTCTCTTTATTCTTGACATAGATGATTTGTGGTGATGCGTGTTTGACCTGCACATCCTCAGCAATCTGATTCGATACGGGTCTGGATTCGATGACCTTAACAAGCAAGTAATCTACATCCTCATTAGGAGCTTTGCTCAAGTATTGCTCGAATTCCTCCAAAGCATTAGCGCTGACTGGGCATGTTGTACTATGCTTCAAAATTACTAAGGGCTTCTCCTTAGAATTATCATAAGCTTCATTCCATTGCTCCAGTGTATTAATTTCCTTCCATGCTGCCATATCGATCGCTCCTCTTCCAGCTAATAGTAGATCCTTCATCTATTCTATATTATCACACTTCGTTTTTATTTAGCGACCTATGAAAATTCTGTCTGCATCAAGTTGAAGTTGAAAGTGGAGTTGAATAAAGAGTTGGATAATGAGTTGACAGAGCAAATGAGAATAGTTATCATATTTATGAGACTGAGAATCATTATCATATATGGCGGGCTTGATCCAGCAAGATTAATCTTAGTAGGTATCGCAATGTCTTATATTCTATGGTTAATGAGATCTAGGAAAATGCGGTTATCATGAGAACAAAAAAGGGGATGTTGAGGTTGTCGATGATATTAACAGAGCAGCTTAATATTGCTTATGCCGATCAACTGATCGTAGAGAAGCTTAATCTGCGTATACCTGAGGGTAAGGTTACAGCTCTTGTTGGTGCGAATGGTTCCGGGAAATCTACAATCCTAAGAACTATGGCTCGTATCATGAAGCCACAGAGCGGCGGGGTATATCTAGACGGTAAGTCGATTCATCAGCAACAGACCAAAGAGGTGGCTAGACAGCTTGCTATCCTCCCGCAGAATCCGTTAGCTCCGGATGGTCTCACAGTTGTAGAGCTTGTATCTTACGGCAGATTTCCTTATCAGCAAGGCTTCGGCTCCTTATCTGCCGAGGATAAGAGAATGATCGATTGGGCGTTAGAGGTAACGGGCATGGTTGTAATGAAGGACAGACCTGTAGATCAGTTATCAGGAGGTCAACGGCAGCGTGCATGGATTGCTATGGTGTTGGCGCAAGGTACCGAAATTATGTTCTTGGATGAACCTACAACATTCCTCGATATGGCACACCAGCTTGAAGTGCTTAAGCTCCTTCAGAAGCTTAATGAAGAGGAAGGCCGCACAATTATAATGGTTGTTCACGACCTTAATCATGCGGCTAGATTTGCGCAGCACATGGTAGCTATCAAGCAAGGTCTCATTATTTGTGAAGGCACTCCTATTCAAGTGATGAGCTGTAACGTGATCAGAGAAGTGTTCGGTATTGAGTCAGATATTATTGCTGATCCAAGGACAGGCGTACCGTTATGTATGCCATACGAACTAGCGAACAGAGCTATTGCGGTTAATAAGATGTCGTGTGTTGGTTAGACGGTGGTAGTAGAGTTGGTATAGCTGATTCATGACCGCCCTACATGCTGGTTTCTGCACAGTGGTCCATGACCGTTCTACGCGCTGGTTTCTGTACGTGGTCAATGACAGGTCTAGATCCCTTTTGACTTGTATCCCCTAGACTCAGAGGTTTAAGCAATAAGCCAATTTTATTTCGTCGGGCAGGGCACTTAGGTGCTCTTTTTGGGTTTTTGTATCAGTGAATGTCACTGTTGATTATTAAGTAATTTGAAGCTTATAGATTGAATGGTATTTGTGGTTTTAGTAACCTATTTGTGTTGTGCTGTTAGTGTATTTCGTACAGTCAATCATTAAAGTTCCTAAGTATGGTGGAGGATAATTGTATTTTGTACATTTAATATCAGGCTTTTTTGAGTAAAAGCAAATAATGAATTGAATTAATTGTATGTAATGCAATTAATTTACTCATATCAACCGATGTCGGCCAAATAGATGTATGAACTACAAGTAATAAATCAAAGTAACAGATCAAAGTAACAAATCAAAGTAACAAATCAAAGTAACAAATCAAAGTAACAAATCAAAGTAACTAACGTTTGATATCGCCACCTGTTGTAACTGGTTTCTTATGCTGAGCGTAGGGGATACAACCACAAAGGGTTGGAAAAGCAACTTAGGTGCTCAAAATACTATTTTTTTCAAAGCTAATAAAAGCGAACTTTATATTCCTTTCAACCTGAAATCGTTCGTCTTTAGGTTGACATTGGACCGTTTAGACTGGTAAAATAAATGGGTACGACAAGCTTTTTGCGATTCGACAATTGCGTTAATAATTCACAATGTAGAAGGTAGGGTCATTCATGTCCGCTAAAGTCGGTGTTATCATGGGCAGCCAGTCCGACTGGGAAACAATGAAGCATGCATGTGATATTCTAGATGAGCTGCAAATTCCATATGAGAAGAAGGTTGTATCTGCGCACAGAACTCCAGATGAGATGTTCCTATACGCGGAGACCGCTATAGAAAGAGGAATACAAGTTATTATTGCAGGTGCAGGCGGTGCCGCGCACTTACCAGGTATGGTTGCAGCCAAGACGGAGCTTCCGGTTATCGGCGTACCCATTAAATCATCAACATTAAATGGCCTCGATTCATTGCTCTCCATCGTACAGATGCCTGGAGGTATCCCAGTTGCAACTGTAGCTATAGGTGTTGCGGGTGCAACGAATTCGGGGCTTTTGGCTGCTCGGATATTAGGGATTGCCGATGCGGCTATACAACTGAGGGTAGCAGACCGACGTGAACGTACGCGGTTGAAGGTGCTAGAGAGCAGTGACCTCGAATGAGCAGGAAACCAATATTACCGGGCAGTACGATAGGAATTCTCGGTGGTGGGCAGCTAGGTCGAATGCTTGCTATAGCAGGTCGTAATATGGGCTATCGATTTGTTACATTAGATCCAACTGAGGATGCCCCTTGCGGTCAAGTTGCGGACGAGCAGATTGTAGCGGCCTATCACGATGCATCAGCAGCACGATTGCTTGCGAAGAAGTCGGATGTTATCACTTACGAATTCGAGAATGTTGATGCAACCGTGGCAGATATGCTCATGGTCGAATCTTATGTTCCCCAAGGTAGTAAGCTTTTATATACGACTCAGCATCGGATTCGTGAGAAGAGAGCAATTGAAGCAGCGGGAGTTAAGGTTGCACCCTATCGAGAAATCAGCACGGTACAACAATTAGAAGAGGCCGTCGAGTTATTCGGCACACCGTGCGTTCTCAAGACTGCAACCGGGGGGTATGATGGTAAAGGTCAATGGGTTATTCGTTCCGAAGCGGAGATTCCCGAAGCCTTCGATACATTAAACCGCTCTGGTGCAGAACTGGTTCTTGAGAAGTTTGTGCGGTTCAATAAAGAGCTATCTGTGATTGCAGCGAGAAGTCCTAGTGGTGAGGTACGAGTTTTTCCTCCTGCTGAGAATATACACATAGACAACATTCTTCATCTGTCCATTGTTCCTGCTCGAATTTCCCGGGAAATCATGGAGCAGGCTGAGCGAATGGCAAGCCGGATTGTTAGCTCGATGAAAGCAGTGGGACTGTTGGCGATCGAGTTATTCCTTACTGAGGATGGAGAGCTCTTCGTGAATGAATTAGCTCCGCGACCACACAATTCTGGGCATTATACAATGGAAGCGTGCACGGTGTCTCAATTCGAACAACACATAAGAGCAATTTGCAATCTGCCTCTAGCCGAACCGAAGTTACTCTCTCCCGTTGTGATGGTTAATATTCTGGGAGAGCATGTAGAACCGCTCCTTCAGTGGTTTGCTGCAGATGGTGAAGCTGAGCTTCGACAACTAGGGATTGCTGCGAGAATACATTTGTACGGTAAGAAGGAAGCAAAGCATAAACGCAAGATGGGCCATATCAACCTGCTAACAGACGATGTGGAGAAAGCGTTGGCATGGGTTGATCAATCACCAATCTGGAAGTAACTAACAATTTTTTTATAGAGGAGCTTATTACAATGATTGAACGCTACAGCCGGCCCGTAATGGCCGCGATCTGGACCGAAGAGAACAAATTTAACTCTTGGTTGGAGGTAGAGCTATGTGCATGTGAAGCTTGGGCGGATCTTGGTGTTATCCCTGCTGCAGATGCCCAGAAGCTACGCGACAATGCCAGCTTCAATATTGAGCGCATTAATGAGATTGAGCTCGAAACCCGTCATGATGTTATCGCTTTTACAAGGGCAGTGTCAGAGACGGTTGGCGATGAGCGCAAATGGGTTCATTACGGTCTAACATCTACGGATGTTGTGGATACCGCACTAGGCTATGTACTGAAGCAAGCGAATACGATCATTGAACAGGATTTAATTCAATTCATCGATATTCTTAAGGCTAAAGCTATTGAGCACAAGTATACGGTCATGATGGGAAGAACACATGGCGTTCATGCAGAGCCAACCACCTTCGGTTTGAAGCTAGCGCTCTGGCTAGAAGAGATGAAGCGTAATCTGGAGAGATTCCAGCATAGTGCAGATGGTGTTCAATTCGGCAAGATGTCTGGTGCTGTTGGTACTTATGCTAATATTGATCCTTCTATAGAAGTATTCGTCTGTAAGAAGCTGGGCACGAAGCCAGCTCCAATCTCTACTCAGACGCTACAGCGTGATCGACATGCTGAATATATGGCCACACTTGCATTGATCGCTACATCCTTAGATAAATTTGCTACAGAAATTCGCGGATTACAGAAGAGTGAGTTCCGTGAAGTTGAAGAGCCATTCGCTAAGGGGCAGAAGGGCTCTTCCGCAATGCCGCACAAGCGTAATCCAATTGGTTGTGAGAACATCAGTGGTTTATCACGTGTCATACGTGGTCATATGCTATCCGCTTATGAGAATGTGACGCTGTGGCATGAACGTGATATCTCACATTCCTCTGTTGAACGAGTAATCTTACCAGATGCAACAATGCTGCTTGATTATATGCTCAATCGTTTCATGAATATTGTGAAGAATTTGACTGTGTTCCCTGAGAACATGAAGCGCAATATGCAGAGCACATTCGGTGTGCCGTTCTCTGGTCGAGTGATGACGAAGCTGATCGATAAAGGCTTTGCTCGTGAGAAAGCATATGATACGGTCCAGCCAAGAGCGATGCAGGCTTGGGAAGAGCAGCGTTCATTCCGTGATATTATTGAATCTACACCAGAGATCATGGCTGTCCTTGCATTAGAAGAAGTTGCGGAGTGCTTCGATCCTAGCTGGCATCTGAAGCACGTTGATACGATATTCAATCGATTGGGATTGGAATAAGTCTATTACTAGTGGAACCTATATACAATTATCGCTTGGGTTTATGAGATTTATTATTACAATATAATATATCAGTTTGAGCCCGACAGGGTATCATGCTAGGAGGTCCAACCGTGAGCACGCAAGCAGCTATCTCATCTGCAGAGAATATTGTAAAAGCTCCACTCATCTACAAAGGTAAGGTCAGAGAACTGTATGACCTGGGGGAGCATTATCTGATCGTTGTGACCGATAGAATTTCAGCGTTTGATTATGTCCTTGACCCACCTGTTCCGAACAAAGGTAATGTACTGAACAAGCTAAGCGCCTATTGGTTTGAGATCACCGAGAGCTTCCAACCGAACCATGTTGTACACACAGATGTATCTAAACTCGGAGACCTAGTAACAGATCCCGATGTGCTCCGCGATCGTATAATGGTCGTTAAGAAAGCCGAACGTATTGATATGGAATGTATTGTGCGAGGCTATATTACCGGAGGCGGCTGGAGACAATATACGACAACGAAAGAGATTAACGGCATTGAGCTTCCAGATGGTATCCGCAAGAACGAACGCTTCAGTGAGCCGTTATTCACACCCTCGGCTAAGAATGATGTAGGCCACGATGAAGATATCTCTTTCGCAGAGATGGAGGCCTTCATCGGAGTTGAGTTAGCCGGTAAGCTGCGAGACCGTAGTATTGAGCTGTATAACTTCGCTCATGATTATTGTGAGAAGCGCAATATCATACTTGCTGATTGCAAGTTTGAATTTGGGTTAATAGATGGGGAGATCATCTTGATCGATGAGCTGTTCACTCCTGATTCATCACGCTTCTGGGCGAAGGAGAACTACGCTCTAGACATAGAGATCGACAGTATGGATAAAGAGCCTGTACGCACGTACCTCTCTAATTCAGAATGGGACAAGAATAGTAAGCCTGATCCATTGCCAGAGCATGTAATAAGCGAAACCTCACGACGGTATGAAGAAATCTATAGCCGTTTAGTTGCTAATGAATAATTCCATGACTAGGTGATGGAAATTGACATTGATGGAATTTGCATTGTAGACACGATGGCTAGCATTAAACATGGATGGTTTGAATGAGCTTTTGGCGTAAATGTAGGTTGGGTAAGAGATTATTATTTTTCACTATTGGAGGGTTACTTGATCATGTTAAAAGCGACTGTGTATGTCACGGTAAAAAAGAATGTATTGGATCCACAAGGAAATGCAGTGCAAGGACGACTTCATTCTATGGGATTTAACGAGGTTGATAAGGTGTGCATTGGGAAATATATGGAGATGGAGCTAGGTACTACCGATCGTGCCTTAGCCGAAGAAAGAGTAAAAGCGATGTGTGAGAAATTGCTAGCTAACACAGTTATCGAGGATTATCGATACGAGCTGTCATAGGCTTAAGTTATGAAGTGGTTTTATCGAATGCGCCTACAGTCATCTAATTCTTATAGGAGGTTCCTCAAATGAAATTTGCAATACTGGTTTTCCCCGGATCTAACTGTGACATCGATTGTTACAAGGCTGTGGAGGATTCGATTGGTCAATCTGTTGAATATGTATGGCATACGGCTACGGACTTATCGTCCTACGATTGTATCATTATTCCCGGAGGCTTCTCTTACGGGGATTACTTACGTTGTGGTGCAATTGCTCAATTCGCTCCAGTCATGGCTGAGCTTGTTAAGGCAGCTGAAGAGGGAAAATATATTATTGGTATATGCAATGGGTTCCAAATTTTATTAGAGGCAGGGCTATTGCCAGGTGCAATGCTCCGTAATAAAACGTTAAAGTTCCGTTGCCATCAAGCAGATTTGCAGGTAGAAACGACTCGTACTGTATTCACAAATGATTATCGAATTGGTGAAATCATTGATATTCCAATCGCTCATGGCGAAGGCAATTATTATTGTGATGAAGCAACATTACAGGAATTAGTTGAGTATGATCAGATTGTATTCCGATATCATGGAAGCAATCCGAACGGCTCAGTGGATGATATAGCTGGGATTTGTAACAAATCAGGCAATGTAGTAGGCATGATGCCACATCCTGAGCGCGCAGTTAGCACAATACTCGGCTCAGAAGATGGCAAGCGTATATTCACATCAGTCTTGAATGCTTGGAGGATGAAACATGGCACAGCAACTATCGGCTCTTGAGCCAACGTCTGAACAGATCGCAGAACAGAAGATTTATAAGCAAATGGGCGTGACGGATGAGGAGTATGGTAAGATCTGCGGCTTTCTTGGTCGCCAGCCGAATTATACGGAGATTGGTGTATTCAGCGTGATGTGGTCTGAGCATTGCTCATATAAGAATTCCAAGCCTGTTCTACGGAAGTTTCCGACCACTGGTCCACAGGTTCTAATGGGTCCTGGCGAAGGTGCAGGTATTGTTGATATTGGCGATAATCAAGCGATATGCTTCAAGATCGAAAGTCATAATCATCCATCGGCGGTTGAGCCTTTTCAGGGTGCAGCTACTGGAGTTGGTGGTATCGTCCGTGATATCTTCTCCATGGGCGCACGCCCGATAGCGTTATTGAACTCACTCCGCTTCGGTAAGCTAGACAATGACCGAGTGAGGTACTTATTCGAGCATGTGGTAGCTGGTATAGCCTCCTATGGTAACTGTATCGGTATTCCGACGGTTGGCGGCGAAGTGATGTTCGATGAGAGCTATGAGGGTAATCCACTCGTGAATGCAATGTGTGTAGGTCTAATCGATCACGATAAGATTCAGAAGGGTGTCGCCAAGGGTGTTGGCAACCCGGTATTCTATGTAGGACCAGCTACAGGTCGTGATGGTATTCATGGAGCGACCTTTGCATCAGAGGAGCTGACGGCTGAGACAGAAGTGATGCGTTCGGCTGTTCAGGTCGGTGATCCGTTCATGGAGAAGCTTGTAATGGAAGCCTGCTTAGATCTCATTAACTCAGGTATCGTTATTGGTATTCAGGATATGGGTGCTGCAGGCTTGACCTCCTCGAGCTCCGAGATGGCGAGTAAGGCAGGCAACGGGATGGAGCTTCATCTAGACCGTGTTCCTCAGCGTGAGACGAATATGACTGCTTATGAGATGATGTTATCTGAGTCACAGGAACGTATGCTATTCGTCGTACTTCCCGAGAATGAGGCACAGGCTAAGGCGATTTTTGAAAAATGGGGTCTCGTATGCTCGAATGTGGGCAGTGTGACCGACGATGGGAAATTACGTATTATTCAGCATGGTGAAGTGGTTGCAGATATGCCGGTTACAGCGCTAGTTGATGAGTGCCCGGTATATAATAAACCGTCCACGGTGCCTGCATATTATATAGAGAACGCTAAGTTAGATACGAATCGTTATGACGAGGTCGTGGACCTGCAAGGCGCTCTGGAGAAGGTGCTTGCATCACCTACGGTAGCAAGCAAGGAATGGATTTATAACCAATATGATCATATGGTACGTACAGATACAGCAGTAAAGCCAGGCTCAGATGCAGCTGTTGTGCTCATACGCGGAACCCGCAAAGCTATCGCAATGTGTACGGATTGTAACGGACGATATGTATACCTTGATCCGGAGATGGGTGGTCGGATTGCTGTAGCAGAAGCCGCTCGTAATGTTGTATGCTCGGGCGCAGAACCACTCGCGATCACAGATAACCTCAACTTCGGAAGCCCAGAGAAGCCTGAGATCTTCTGGCAGCTGGAGAAGTCGGCGGACGGAATCAGTGAAGCATGCATCAAGCTGAATGCACCCGTCATAGGCGGTAATGTCAGCTTATACAATGAGAATGCCAAAGGAGCGATTTATCCGACTCCGGTTATTGGTATGGTCGGGTTAGTGCGTGACATCGATCACATTACTACGCAAGGCTTCAAGTCTGAAGGAGATACCATCATCCTACTAGGCGAGACGAAGGCAGAGCTTGGTGGTAGTGAATTCCAATATGTCATTCACGGGGTAACTGAGGGTCGTCCACCAGCAATCGACCTTGATGTTGAAGCTTCGATGCAAGAAGCGTTGTTAGGCGCTATTCGTAAAGGCTGGATCGCATCAGCTCATGATTTATCCGAAGGCGGCATTGCCGTTGCGTTAACGGAATCCTGTGTTAGCGGGGAGCTTGGCGCGGATGTAACGATTTCCACAGCATTACGCAATGACATCGCATTGTTCAGCGAGAGCCAATCCCGCGTCATTATATCTGTAAAACCAGAACGAGCAGATCAAGTGAGTGAATGGTTTGCTGTAAAGGGTGTTCCGCATCAGACGATCGGACAAGTGAAAGGCCGTCATCTTACGATTAGAGTCAATGATACCGCAGTTATTCAGACGGCAGTTGAACAGCTAGAGAAGATCTGGAAGGATGCGATTCCATGTTACATGGGATAAACGAATCAAAGTTTTGGACTGGAGCTTTCTATAACGAAGGCAGCTTCTCCGAGGATTTCTTCGATAAGCTTAAGGAAGAATGCGGTGTATTCGGAGTGTATGGTCACTCCGAAGCCGCTTCTTTATGTTACTACGGCTTACATGCCCTGCAGCACCGTGGACAAGAGAGTGCAGGCATCTGTACGTCCAACGGAGCAGACTTTAGCTACCATCGCGGAATGGGCTTGGCCAAAGAAGTGTTCAGCCCTGAAGTGATGAAGAATCTGACAGGGCACAATGCGATAGCGCATGTGCGTTATTCTACCTCCGGTGAGAGCAAGCTGGCGAATGCGCAGCCACTCGTATTCAAGTATCGTGAGGGTGACCTTGCCATTGCGACAAACGGCAATATCGTAAATGCACCAGAAATTAAGAAAAGGCTGGAGCGTATGGGCTCTATATTCCAGACCTCCAGTGATACAGAGGTGCTAGCTCATCTCATCGCCCGTTCCGAGCATGATAATATTGTTGATGCTGTGAAGGATGCACTTAATCAGCTAGTAGGCGGCTATGCATTCTTGATAACAACCAAGGATAAGATGATTGCTGCATTAGACCCGAATGGTCTTAGACCCTTCGTGATGGGTAAGCTTGGCGATAGCTATTTATTCGCTTCAGAGACCTGTGCGTTCGATACGGTCGGTGGTACGTACATTCGAGACATCGCACCAGGAGAAATCATCGTTTTGGATGAGCAGGGACTTCGTTCTGAGCGCTTTGCTGTTGCTGAGAAGAAGGCAGTATGCTCGATGGAATATATTTATTTTGCCAGACCCGATAGTGATATTGATGAGATTAATGTGCATACAGCCCGTAAGCGTATGGGGCGACAGCTTGCTATGGAGGCATTCGTTGATGCTGATGTCGTTACTGGGGTTCCAGATTCGAGTATATCGGCCGCGATTGGATTTGCTGAGCAGACAGGAATACCTTATGAGCTTGGCTTGATCAAGAATCGGTATACAGGTCGTACGTTCATTCTACCGAGCCAAGAGCTGCGTGAGCAGGGCGTGAAGATGAAGCTGTCTGCAGTGCGTAAGGTTGTCGAGGGTAAGCGAGTTGTTATGATTGATGATTCCATCGTGCGTGGTACAACCTCACTCCGGATCGTGAATATGCTGAGGGAGGCTGGTGCTACGGAAGTACATGTGCGTATAAGCTCACCACCGTTTATGAATTCCTGCTTCTATGGAATTGATACTCCGAGCAAGACTGAGTTAATCGCAGCAATGAACTCGGTTGAGGAAATCCGTCAGAAGATTAATGCGGATTCATTGTATTTTCTAAGCAAGAATGGTCTGCAGGAAAGTATAGGAAGTGTGTCCGCGGAATACAATCGCGGCTTGTGTACTGCATGCTTCGACCATGATTACCCAACGGATATCTCAGGATCAGCGAAGGCAGCTAAGGGCGAGAAGGTAACTAATAATAAGTGAGTGTCATCGAAGACTTATGAATATTGATCCAAAAGCAGTAGCTTGGATGAGTTGAGCAGGAAGAGTGGAAAAAGTGGAATAGAGTACCCAAAGACCTCTACAGCAGCTCGAATGAGCGGAAAATTATTTTTGAGGAGTGATCATGTTGTCGGATGCTTATAAAGAAGCGGGAGTCGATATTGCGGCTGGTAATGAAGCGGTAGAAAGGATGAAGAAGCATGTTAAGCGCACATTCCGCCCGGAGGTCCTCTCTGGCATTGGCGGTTTCGGCGGATTGTTCGGGCTCGATAAGGACAAGTACGAGGAGCCTATCCTAGTATCCGGAACGGATGGTGTTGGTACGAAGCTGAAGCTGGCTTTTGCCATGGACAAGCATGATACGATCGGGATCGATGCTGTAGCTATGTGCGTGAACGACATTGTGGTTTCTGGTGCTGAGCCATTATTCTTCCTCGATTACCTCGCTTGTGATAAGGTCATTCCGGAGAAAATCGAAGCAATTGTTGCGGGCATCGCCGAGGGCTGTGTACAGTCTGGCTGTGCATTAATTGGTGGAGAGACAGCGGAGATGCCGGGTATGTATAGTGAAGGCGAATATGATATCGCTGGCTTCTCAGTTGGTATTGTAGATAAGAAGAATATTATCGATGGTTCGAAGATCACGCCTGGAGACGTAGTCATCGGTCTTGCTTCAAGTGGAATTCACAGTAACGGATTCTCGTTGGTACGAAAGCTGTTGTTAGAAAAATCTGGTTACAAGCTAACGGATCGGTTAGATGTCCTGGATGCTGTGTTGGGTGATGTACTATTAACACCTACGAAGATTTATGTGAAGACGATTGTGTCATTGATGGATAAAGTTACGCTTAAAGGGCTAGTACACATTACAGGCGGCGGATTCATCGAGAATATTCCTCGGGTGCTTCCGGACACAGTCAATGTTGAGATTGACTATGGTGCATGGCCGATATTACCGATTTTTGATTTGCTGCAGAGCAAGGGTGGAATTACGAATAATGACATGTTCCGCACGTTTAACATGGGCATCGGTATGGTTATCGTCGTTTCGGCTGAGCAGGCTGAAGAAACCTTGAAGGTTGCAGCAGAGCTTGGTGAGGAAGCATACCGGATTGGACAGATTACCGAGGGTACGAGTGTTGTTACATTCCAAGGAGCTGTTGTTTAATGGAAGGGACGGGGAGTACAGTGAATTCGGGAAATTTAGGGGATATATCCGAGTCATTACAATCGCCAAACTTACCTAAATCAACTTTCCGTGTCGCCGTATTCGCTTCAGGTGGGGGATCCAACCTTCAAGTACTCATAGATCGTGTTGCAGCTGGGGATTTGGATGTGAAACTTGAGCTTCTTGTATGTGATCGGCCACAGGCTAAAGCTATAGAACGCGCTGAGTTGGCGGGGATAGATACTTGGGTTTTCCGTCCGAAGGAATACGCTTCACGTGAGGAGTATGAATTGGAAATTGTCGCAGAACTGCAGCGCAGGGACATAGATCTCATCGTCATGGCCGGTTATATGCGATTGGTGACGAATGTGCTAGTTAAGCCTTTCTACGGTTGTATGATTAACATTCATCCAGCGCTGCTGCCTTCATTCAAGGGTGCGCATGGCATTGCAGACGCCTTGGCTTATGGTGCCAAGGTGACCGGTGTCACCGTTCACTATGTTTCGCTCGAGATGGACGCAGGTCCGATCATCGCGCAGCAAGCCGTTGTCATCGAGGATGACGACACGGAGGACAGCTTGGCTGCCCGCATTCATGCGGTCGAGCACACGCTACTGCCAGAAGTTATTCGTTGGATTCGAGATGGTCGTGTCCGTATAGATGGAAACCGGACAATTTGTACGGAATTGGCGTAGCGCCGCTTATAGCGGAATGGGAATAGCGCTAGTGTTGGCGCTGTAGCGTGGTCACAATGCGCAAAATTGACGAAAAAGCGCTTTGAAACAAGAATAACGCTAGTTTCAGCGTAATAGTGAAGGCTAGTCAGCATTATAGCGCAGCAACTAGCGTTATAAGATAATAAATTAAAAAAGTAACTAAAATTAGCGAAAGTCATGTGGGTAATAGCGATACCAGTAGCGTTAATGAGTAACTTTGGTACAGAAATCCAGAGTGGTGCGTGTTAATGAGTAACTTTGGTGCAGAAATCCAGGGTGGTGCGTGTTAATGAGTAACTTTGGAGCAGGGATCCAAGGTGTTGCGTGTTGATGAGTAATTTTGGAGCAGAGATCCAGTGACGGTGCGTCCAAACCGTGTTAATGAGTAACTTAAATCAATAATCTCGTTAGTCACAAGATTGTGATTTACGAATAGGAGGAATTACATTGGCAATCAAACGTGCATTAATCAGTGTGTCGGATAAGACAGGTATAGTTGAATTTGCAGCTGAGCTGGTCAAGCAAGGCGTGCAGCTGATCTCAACAGGAGGCACACATGCGCTGCTAGAGAAGAGCGGTGTAGCCGTAACGGGTATATCTGAGGTTACAGGTTTCCCGGAAATTCTCGATGGCCGTGTTAAGACGCTTCATCCCGCGGTTCATAGCGGACTACTCGCAATCCGTGACAGCAAGGAGCACCAAGAGCAGATGGAGAAGCTGAATCTCGATTATATCGATTTGGTAATCGTTAATCTGTATCCGTTCCAAGAAACCATCGCTAAGCCGAATGTTGAGTATGAGGATGCAATCGAGAACATCGATATCGGTGGACCGACTATGCTGCGTTCTGCGGCGAAGAACCATGCGTTCGTCACCGTTATTGTAGACGCGTCCGACTATGCACAGGTGCTCGAAGAGATGAAGGCAGATGGCGACACGACATTAGAAACCCGCAAACGCTTAGCTGGCAAGGTTTTCCGCCATACTGGCGCATACGATGCGCTCATTGCAGATTACCTGTCCCAGCAGATGGGCGACCCGCTTCCAGAGCGTTATACCGTTACATATGAGAAGATGCAGGACCTTCGCTACGGTGAGAACCCGCATCAACGTGCAGCCTTCTACCGCAAGCCACTTGCTCCCGCGGGAGCAAGTGGCTTGCGGT
>DFXU01000093.1:0-14283 GCA_002383285.1 Caryophanales bacterium UBA4100 | reverse complement strand
CGGATCCAACATCCATCTTCGGTGGCATAGTTGTTGCCAATCGTACAATAGGCCAGGAAACGGCGCTGTTGTTAAGCGATATTTTCCTCGAAATTGTGATGGCACCTGACTTTACTCAAGAGGCGATTGACATATTAACGAAGAAAAAGAATATCCGTCTGCTTGCATTAGGCAGCATTGAAGCAGTTACTTCAGGTGGCTACGCTGAGCTTGCCAGCTCGAGCTTCCTTGTAACGTCCGTCGAGGGCGGCATGCTAGTTCAAGAAAGCGACAAGCTTCAGCTTGACCCTGCTGAACTGAAGGTCGTCACGGACCGTGCTCCGACTGAGGAAGAGCTTAAGCAGCTGTTATTCAGCTGGAAGGTTGTGAAGCACGTGAAGTCCAACGCTATCGTGTTAGCTAATAACAGCATGACTGTCGGCGTTGGTGCTGGACAGATGAATCGTGTTGGCGCAGCTAAGATTGCGATCGAGCAAGCAGGCGAGCGTGCTAAGGGTAGTGCACTTGCATNNCAGGAATTACTGCAGTCATTCAACCGGGTGGATCCATTAAAGATGAAGAATCAATTAAGGTTGCTAACCAATACGGCATCGCCATGGTATTCACGGGTGCTCGCCATTTCAGACATTAGAATAAGGGGATGTAATTAAACGATGCGTATTCTTGTTGTTGGTAGAGGTGGTCGGGAGCACGCGATTATCTGGGCATTATTGAAGAGCGCTACCGTAAAGGAGATTTACTGTGCACCGGGTAACGCAGGTATTGCAGAGCTAGCGGAGTGTCTGCCTATTGATGAGAACAGCTTCGAGGAGCTTGGTCGTACTGCGCTTGATTACGATATTAATCTGATCATCGTCGGTCCTGAGGATCCGTTGTTCAATGGTGCTGTAGATTACTTCGAATCGTTGGGGATTCCTACCTTCGGTCCACGTAAGAATGCGGCGATTATTGAGGGAAGTAAGGTGTTCTGCAAGCAGCTAATGAAGGACTACCATATTCCTACTGCGGCTTATGAGGCTTTCGATACCTATGAAGCAGCGCGGGATTACTTATTCCAGCAGCAAGCACCAATCGTAATCAAGGCGGATGGGTTGGCTGCAGGGAAGGGTGTTACCGTTGCTCAGACTTTAGAGGAAGCGGATAAAGCCCTACAGGAGATCATGGTGGACAAGGTATTCGGTGAGGCTGGAAGCCAGGTTGTCATCGAGGAATTCCTGCAGGGACAGGAGATGTCCATTCTTGCCTTCGTTGATGGAGAAACCGTCAGACCGATGGTGCCTTCACAGGATCATAAACCGGTGTTCGATCATGACTTAGGACCGAATACAGGAGGTATGGGCACCTATTCACCTGTACCACACATCGCACAATCCATAGTAGAGGAAGCGATTGAAACCATCCTTAAGCCAACGGCTCGCGCCATGGTGAGGGAAGGTCGATTATTCCGTGGCGTTCTCTATGCAGGTCTCATGATCACGAAGGATGGTCCGAAAACCATCGAGTTTAATTGCCGTTTCGGTGATCCAGAAACGCAGGTTGTTCTGCCGAGGCTGCAGACGGATCTTGTGGATATATTCCTCGCTACTGTTAATGGTCGACTTAATGATATGGATATAAGCTGGAGTGAAGAGGCCGCTGTATGTGTAGTGCTTGCTTCTGGCGGCTATCCCGGTCCATACTCGAAGGGCATACCCATTGAAGGTCTTGCCGATGTGCAGCAATCGATGGTATTCCATGCAGGCACAGCACTGCAGGATGGCAAGGTCGTCACTAACGGCGGTCGTCTGCTAGGTGTTACGGCGCTGGGAAGTGATATTGCTGAGGCTCGGAGGAAAGCCTATGCAGATATTGAACGTATCCAATACGAGGGCAAGCATTACCGCACGGATATCGCACAGAAGGCTCTTCTTTCATAAATTGTGTTAGTTTCTGAGATATGATGCATAGCTTCTTTGCGCAAAGAATAGGATATGATACAATGAAGTTTGTACGAGTAATTACAGGAGGTTGATGATTCATGGATATGCAGAAACAATCATATGCTGGTGAAGGTCAAGAGGCTGTAGTCTATAACGAATCTTTCCACAGGCTTATGAGAATGTTTACGGTTTCGGTGCTTATTTCTTTTCTGGGTACCGTGTTTGGACTCTATTTTGTCCCGCCCGCATTCATCATACCGCTTGTTGTCGTAGAATTTGTTATGTTGATCTCAGCATTCTTCATTCGGCGCAAGGGTAGAGCTGTTGGTTATGGATTCGTATTTACCTTCTGCTTCATAAGTGGAATTACGATATTCCCTGCGATTATTGCTTACGCGAATATCGGTGGTCCTAAGCTGATCATGCAAGCTTTCATATTAACTGTAGCCATCTTCTCTGGTCTATCACTGTACGGTTATTACTCCAAGCGCGATTTCGGCTTTCTCCGCGGCTTCCTAATGGTCGGAATAATGGCTCTTATCGGAGTGGGGATTATCCAATTATTCGTTGGTGGCTTTGGTGGTACACTAGGTCTTGTTATCTCCTTCGGTGGTATTATGGTCTTCTCAGGATTCATCCTGTATGACATCTCACAATATCGCCATGGCTTGGAAGAGAGCATGATTCCATTAGCAGTTCTAAGCTTGTACTTAAGCTTCATTAACCTGTTCCTGTATCTGTTACGCTTTCTAGGTATCCTACAGGACGACTAAGCTCGAATAATGTTCTATTAAAAATAAGAGTTGCGTTTCGCGCGGTGTATTCTGTGTGGAAGGCAGCTCTTTTCTATTTATTTCGAAGAACAAGCTTGCTGTGAGATGTGATTTATTTTATCATGGTGAAAGGATTTGAATATAGAGGAGCGAATTGATGATGAAACGGACTAAGACAAGCTTAATTGGGCTAGCAATACTGCTGGTCATTATGATGGTGACGGGTTGCGCCCAGGTCGCAGATGCAGATAAAACAAAGGCGGATAATTCTTCAGTAAGTAACAATACAGCAGGTAGTAAAGCGACAAACGAAGCAACGAATGAAGTAACAGAAAATGAAGCAACAGAAAAAGAAGCGACGAATGAAGCAACAAATGAAGCAACTAAAGATAATGAAGCAACAAATAATACATCCGAGGGTAAAGGTAATAATCCAATCGTTACTGTTGAGATGGAAAGCGGCAATATAATGGAAATTGAATTATATCCGGAGGTAGCACCGAACACGGTCACGAATTTCGTGAATTTAGTAAGCAGTGGTTTCTATGATGGACTAATCTTTCACCGTGTTATACCTGGTTTCATGATTCAAGGTGGCGATCCTGATGGCACGGGAATGGGTGGTCCTGGTTATTCCATTAAGGGCGAATTCTCAAGTAACGGCTTCGCGAATGATCTTGTGCATGAGAAGGGTGTAATCTCCATGGCACGTTCTCAGCATCCAGATTCAGCAGGCTCACAATTCTTCATTATGCATACGGAGTATCCAAGTCTCGACGGTGCTTATGCGGCTTTCGGCAAAGTAATAAAGGGAATTGAGGGAATAGATGCGATTGCAGAGGTGGAGACAGGTGCCCAAGACCGTCCGATAGAGAATCAAGTTATTAAGACCATGACGGTTGAAACCTTTGGAGTAGAATACGGCGAGCCTGTGAAAGCCACTCCTTAATCATATAGCTAGCTTCCGCCAATCTTGAGCTTATCGTACTTTCTATAGACGAGCCAGATCGAAGCAATAATGCCAATAATCAAGAACAAAGAATGCCAATGTGAACAGCAGTAGTCGTAGATAGCGATCATAATAGGCCCTCCTTCTGTATGATCTTAGGGTGTCCAAATTCGCACACAATATTGCTCGTTCAAATTGTAGATTTGACCAACTAAGACTTACAGCTTTATGGTAAAATGGGAGAAAGTATAACTTCCGACGAGAGGATTGAGGAGACGGTTGATGTTGAGACGAACGAAGCTTGTTTCGGAGAAGAAGAAAAATCGTAGACGTCTTGCTGGTATCGGCGGAGCAATTGTCATGATCATTGTTATCATCATTATTATCTCTAATTTAGGTAAGGATGAGCAATTGGCAGTCATAGAGCCACCAGTAGAACCGATTGAAGAAAAAGTAATGGATGAGGCTGTGGAAGTGGACACCCCCATTGAACCGATGAAGCCATTCGTTTATCCGCTAACCGGTATAGGCAGTGATGAAGAAGTGAAGTCTCGACCGATGATGTTCATGGTGGAGAATCAGAAGCAGGCCAGGCCTCAGGATGGTCTTCATCTTGCTGATGTGGTATTCGAAATTCTAGCAGAAGGCGAAATTACTAGATTCGTCGCAGTTTACCAGAGTCAGGAAGCCGAGGTAATTGGACCTGTACGTAGTATCCGTCCTTATTTTGTACAATTGGGTGATGGCTTGGATGCCTTGGTTGTTCATGCGGGTTGGAGTCAGGAAGCGATGAATATGATTGTTGCTAAGAAGGTCGCACATTTCGACCAAGTTTATGGTGATGATGCGTACTACTGGCGTGATAAGAGTCGTAAGGCACCGCATAATCTGTACTCAAGCACGGAGTTAATTCGCAAGGGTGCGGAGAAGAAGAAGTTCAGAGAGGAATGGACAGGCCCATCGCTTAACTTCTATCCGCAGAATGAGGCACCAGTGATAACGGGGAAGCCTGCGTCGTCAGTTACGATACCTTATATCTCGGGTTATACCGTGGGTTACACGTATGATACTGCAATAAATAAGTATAATAGGATTATGGCTGGTGAGCTGCATAAGGACAAGACAACAGATACACAGCTTACGGCTGATAATATTATCATTGCCTTCAGCAAGCACAAGGTGCTGGATAGTGCCGGACGCCGTTCGGTAGATGTGATTGGCCCTGGTGAAGGTTATATCATTCAACAAGGTCAGCTGCGCGATATTACATGGGAGAGCAAGGGCGGAATTATTCGTACTTTCATCGATGATAAAGAGGTTGAATTGTTACCCGGCAAAACATGGATTCACGTTGTACCGCTTGGGTCTAAGGTTGAGTATCAATAGTAGCGAAGTTAGCGTTAATCTAGAAGGAATGAAATGAACCTGAGTCAAAAATAGGGCATCCCTTCCGGCAGTATTTAAGCCGGGGGGATGTTTTTCGTTGAGCGAAAAATTGCATGTAAGTACAGCTGAATTGAATTATATGTATGTGTTTTTATAGAAAGTTTTATATAAAATTGATAACGCCGTTAACTCAGTCTAATACGATTGGCAGCATTGGCAGCTTTGGTAGCATTGGCAGCTTTGGTAGCTTTGGTAGCTTTGGTAGATTTAGTAGCTTTAGTAGCGCTGAGTTGCAATCCCACTTACTATGTGGACTATAGATCCGCTATTTCGCTTTATTTACCCTAATATCCAATTTCGCGGACTCAGGATCTGTTATTTTTGCTATAAGAGCTGTTTTCGAAGTCACATTCTACAAATAGCGGCTTCTGTGTCCGGCTCGATCTTTCTTCAGGCAAATTGGAGTGGAATAAGGGCTTCTGTGTCCGCTCAATTGGTATAGCCCAACCGGTAAAAGCTACCTTATCCGCTTACTTCGCCTATCCAGTTATGAGCTTATTCCGATCCAGACTAATAATAGTAAGGGGAAACGAGATGAAGATACTTAGCGCAGCAATGCTAAATCCACCTGAGGTACAATTCCCTCTTGCGCAGCACGACTTAGAAGAGCTGAGACTGCTTCATAGCCGCTATCGCCTAGGTTAGCAGTATATTCATTTACATAGAGATCGATATGAGCTTTTGCAACCTGAGGGTCCATCTCTTGAGCATGCTCGAGCACATATTCTCGTGATGCTTCTGGGTGTGCCCATGCATATTCGACGGATGATCGAATCCAGCCTGTGATAGCCTGTAGATCCAACGACCGGCGAGCGATGATTGCGCCAAGTGGAATAGGTAGCCCAGTATCTGTTTCCCACCAGCTCCCAAGATCAGCCATCATGGCTAGTCCGTAGGACGGATATGTGAACCGTGCCTCATGGATGACCAATCCTGCATCAACGAGACCATCGCGAACGGGNNACAGAACGGCGGGCATGATCTGGTCGAATGGCATTACAACAATTTCTCCCACACCACCCGGAACTAGCTGGGCTGCCCACAAGCGGAATAGTAGATATGCAGTTGACCTTTCACTAGGGACTGCAACTCGCTTACCGGACAGAGTGGAGGGATCCGCTGAGCGAATTATGCTATTGGAGCTCGCGTTCCCAGCTAATCCTTCAGTCATACTACCAGCTTTGCCTCCAATGGAACTACCAATCGGACCAATTGGACCAGTCAGAATCAGTGGTCCACAGCCTCGGCCGAGCGCTCCCCCGCATGGCAGCAACGCGTAATCCTTCAGTAACCATGGAAGTGCAGCATAGGAAATTTTCATAATCTCCGGAGCTCCATCTTCAAGTGCCCAGGTATTCGTAATATTAATATCTGCATATGTAACGTCGAGCTTAGGTGCTCCAGGAATTAGTCCGTGAGCCAAAGCGTGAAAAGTAAAAGTATCATTCGGACATGGTGNNGTAGAGCTTGAAAGTGTAGAGCTTGCAGTTTCTAGTGCGTCTAGAGCATCTTTAATTCGCCATGCCTCACGGTCTCTTGGACCAATGGAATTGGAAATTGTTCTGATCTCGAGAACGGGTATGCCGTGATTATGTGCAGCATTCGCGATACCAAATCCCTCCATGGCCTCAGCAACTGCCCCTGGTACTCGTTCAGCGAGTGCTAGAGCTGTAGACGCTGTACCTGTTGCTGTAGATACGGTGAGTATAGGTCCCATACTCACGGCAAGCCCGGCTGATCGGAACGCTTCCGTTACCTGCTCAGCCAAAGCTGCATCGACACCGATACGCGAGAAGCCGAAGCCAAGCTCCTCTAGGCTAAGAAAGCCATCCGGTGTCTCTGCACCAAGCTCGGCGGCAACACATTCCGTTGCCACCACGATAGTACCGATCGCAGCTTGTCCAATAAAGCCGCCTGCGATTCCCATGCTGACCACCAGGTCATACTTGGTGGTTGCTAATATCGCGGCTGTATGAGCTGCGGCCGCAATCGGACCGACGCCTGCGAGCAAGACGTCGAATCTGCTGTCGCCTCGAAGGCCGCGCAATACAGCGTCACTCTCAGCGGCAACAGCAGTCATCACAAGTACACGCATATCATAATCTCCTTGTACGAATAGTTTATATAGATCAATTATACATCGACCATATGAATTTAACTACTTGCCTCAGTGTATCGGTCATATGTGTCGATACATTGTGGCTATCGCGTATAAGGAAGCGTATATAGAGATAGAGGAAACCAAAACTGCGGTATCAATAATAAGCGGTAGTAGGTAAAATATTCTTGCAGCTTCGATGACACCCCAATATACTGAGATAAGGTGAGGTGCATCGTAGCTGATAATGACGGGCAGTGTAAGCTTCGTCTCGTGTCCTGCTTAGAAGCTAGAAGGATTTGCGCTTATACCTCTTGGTGCGTGGACGTCGAATGCTACCTTTAGAATAGGATGAGTAGCGTGATGATGAGGGTTTCCTTCTTCTCCCCGATCTCGACTTTACTCGTCTTCTCCTCCTTCTTCGGCGATAATAGTAATCGTCATCGTCGAGACTCGCAGACTTAGCACCACCGAGCTTAGGAATTAACAGCTTCAGCATTGGTGCCATCTGCTGGAAGGTTTGCATTGTTTTCTGCACCTTGGTTAATGTACTCATCATCCCTTCGACTCCACCCATGCGGTCAACGAAGCCCTTGATATCTTTGAAGCTGAAGTTCGAGAAAGGGTTGCTGCTTGCTGGTGGAGTGGTGGCCGGAAGGTATGGGTTTTGCATCTCGGGATAGTATGGTGTGACTTGCCCTTGCCCTACGCCAGGAATATCACTACCACCTTGACCGTAGTATTGAGAAGGTACATTCTGACTAATACGAACAGGTTGATATGAATTCAATGGTTTCACGATCCTTTTATTTTTTATATATCCTATGTAAGATGCCTAATCTCGGATTGGACGTTTGTCATGGGACATTAACCATTCACCGCTTGAAAACATTGCAGAATTAAAGTAAAATAATGAGAAAGAATATCGTTGTGATACCGCAACTCCATAAATTCAATTCAAGCCTACATATACGGAAAAGGGTGAATCCATGCAAATCAAGAAACTTAACGACAAGGCGATTGATCAGCTATTCGAAGCGATTCTTACGTTGAAGAGCGTGGAGGAATGTTATATTTTTTTCGATGATTTATGTACCGTTAATGAAATTCAATCTCTCTCTCAACGGCTTGAGGTTGCTAGAATGCTCGGCAAGGGAAGCACTTATAATCAGATTGAGGCCGAAACCGGTGCTAGCACCGCAACGATATCACGGGTGAAGCGCTGTTTGAATTATGGGAACGATGGGTATAAAATGACGTTAGACCGCATTGGCAAGTAATCGGATGTCCACGAATATCATAAACTAACACAATGGGCGAACGTGAGAGTATATTGCGGGGCCTTTTTTTTAGCAACTTAAATGGATCTGATTCGTTATAATATGAAGGATTGTTCGGAGGAATAAGATGAGTAAGCTGGGTGTGCTGATCATTAGTCATGGTTCGCGCAATGAGGAATGGGTTAAGCTCGTTCGAGATGCTGTTGCTGACGTGGTTCTGCCAGAACGAATGACTGATGCACCTGTTGAATGCTCATTCCTTGAATTAGTGGAGGGCAGTCTCATTCAGGATGGGATAGATCGACTGGAGCAGAGTGGTGTGACCGATATGATCGTTGTCCCGCTGTTCGTCTCCTCTGGCAGCACCCACATCGATGAGATTAGCTGGGCGTTAGGTGTGAAGGCTGAGCCTGATCTGGAAACCGATCTTGAGAAGTTCCATATTACTAGCAGGGTACATCTATGTGCACCTATCGATGATGATCCAGAGATTGCACAGCTCCTTGTGGATAAGCTTCTTCCTCTGTCGATAGCTCCTGAGAGGGAGTTTGTGCTATTAGTAGGGCATGGCAGTAAGGAGAAGGGCTTTCATGGACGATGGCGGCAGGGCTTGAAGAGTTTGGCACAGCAGGTGCAAGCCATCGGGGGTTATGCAGCTGTTGAGACGGTAATGCTATTACCGAATCAAGCTAGCTGTAAGCTGACGGCATGGAGGAAACGCCAACCTGATTTAGATGTGATCATTGCACCATTGTTTCTGAGCGCTGGATACTTTACAACTAAGGTAATTCCTGAACGGTTTGAAGGCTTTACGTATCGTTATTCGGGAGCAACGCTCCTACCAAGTCCACACATCTCACGATGGATGGAACGAAGAATTGGGCTTATGTATCATACAATTATGGGCGATGGTGATTAATATGGGTATACGTGCAAGGTTAATTTATAATCCGACATCGGGTCGGGAGGAAATGAAGAGAAGGCTGCCTGAAATTCTCCAACGACTCGAGCAGGGTGGCATTGAGACATCAACGCATGCTACGATTGGTGAAGGTGATGGGGTACTCGCAGCTGCGGATGCAGTCGAACGGGGCTTTGATATTATTATTGCTGCAGGCGGCGACGGAACACTGAATGAAGTGATTAACGGTATGGCTGAGAAGGAGAATCGTCCGAAGCTTGGAATTATTCCGGTAGGGACTACGAATG
Source organism: Caryophanales bacterium UBA4100 (assembly GCA_002383285.1). Taxonomy (GTDB): domain Bacteria; phylum Bacillota; class Bacilli; order Paenibacillales; family UBA4045; genus UBA4045. The sequence continues at coordinate 4,609 of DFXU01000093.1, read as the reverse complement.
ATTTCGCTAGAGCGCTGGGGATTCCGAAGTATTGGGAGTTTGCCTGTGATCTTATCGTCGCTCAGAATACCCGCGCTATCGATGTGGGGAAGGCGAATCAGCGGTACTTTATTAATATTGCTGGCGGGGGTTCAATGACTGAGCTCACCTACGAGGTGCCTAGCAAGCTGAAGACAATGATCGGTCAGCTCGCTTATTATATGAAGGGATTGGAGAAGCTACCAAGACTCCGTCCTATTGAATTGCATGTGAAATCCGCTGAGTACGAAGTGAAGGAGCATGTCATGCTATTCCTAGTTGCTAACAGCAACTCGGTTGGCGGCTTCGAGAAGCTCGCTCCGCTTGCTAGTCTCGATGATGGATTACTCGATGTTCTCATCCTACGCAAGTGTAATCTTGCTGAATTTCTACGAATCGCTTCGATGGCGCTGCGTGGCGAGCATATTAACGATGAGCATGTGATCTACTTTCGAACCAGTGAGGTGCAGATTACAGCACAGGACTACGTTCAGTTGAATCTGGATGGTGAGTTTGGCGGAACGATGCCGGTGAAATTCAAGGTGCTGCCGTCGCATCTGGATATTATTGTGGATGAAACCGGGATATCGAGCTATAAGGATAAGTAGTGTAGTGCGAAGGAGCATATTGCATATTATGGCAGAAGAATTTAATACCGCCTCCCCCGTCGTCAAGAACGGTGAGTATGTCGCGGACATCATAGGAATAGGTCATGAAGGTGAAGGGGTAGGCCGGGTTGAGGGCTTTACCCTATTCGTTCAGGGGGCGCTGCCGGGCGAGAAGGTCCGCGTCAAGGTGCTGAAGCTGAAGAAGCAGTTCGGCTACGCCAAGCTGCTGGAGGTGCTGGAGCCGAGCGCGGATCGAGTGGAGCCACCATGTGCGGTGTACAAGCAGTGCGGTGGTTGTCAGCTGCAGCATCTGTCATACGAGGGGCAATTGGTATGGAAAAGGCAATCTGTTGTGGATAGTCTGGCGCGGATTGGGAAGCTAAACATGGATGGAATTATCGTTCATCCAGCATTGGGCATGAGTGATCCCTGGAATTATAGGAATAAGGCACAGGTGCCTCTCGGTAATAGTGAGGGTGGGTTAGTTGCGGGTTTCTATGCAACAGGTAGCCACCGGATAATAGATATGAATGAATGTCTGATTCAGCATGATGATACGAATACGATTGTGCAGGAAGTGCGACGGATCGCTGCTAGGTTAGGTGTCACGGCTTATGATGAAGAACGGAGTTCTGGATTACTGCGGCATGTTGTGGTAAGAGTTGGATTCTCCACCGGAGAGATCATGGTGGTGTTGGTGGTTAATGGGGACAAGCTTCCGCATTCGGAGGAGCTTGTTGAAGGTATATTGGCTGCTGTACCTGGCGTGGCGAGTATCTGTATGAACGTGAATCGGGAGAAGACGAACGTGATCTTTGGTCGGAAGACCAAGGTGCTGTGGGGAGATGAGGTCATCTATGATTCGATAGGAGACGTTCGATTTGCAATATCGGCTCGCTCCTTCTATCAAGTGAACCCTGTGCAGACGGAAGTGTTGTATGGGAAAGCGCTGGAATATGCGGAGCTGAACGGTGTGGAAACCGTGATCGATGCCTATTGTGGAATCGGGACGATCTCATTGTTCTTGGCTCAGCAGGCGAAGCGGGTATACGGTGTGGAAATCGTACCCGAGGCGATCGAGGATGCTCGGAAGAATGCGGAGCTGAACGGAATCAGCAACGTAGAGTTCGTTGTTGGAGCGGCGGAGGAAGTCATGCCGCGTTGGCAGGAGCAAGGCATTCGTAGCGACGTTGTCGTCGTGGATCCGCCGCGCAAGGGCTGTGATCAGGCGTTGCTCGACGCGATCATCGCGATGCAGCCGGAGCGGGTCGTGTATGTGTCGTGCAACCCGGCGACACTAGCTCGCGACCTGCGCGTGCTCGAGGACGGCGGCTTCCGTACCGTTGAGGTGCAGCCGGTGGATATGTTCCCGCATACGGTGCATGTGGAGTGTGTAATATTGATGGTTCTAAATCAATAAATGAGATGTGACAGGATTGCTCAAAAGTTTTGTTTGTGTTAGTAGGCGGCTTAGCTCAGTTGGGAGTGCGTTTGTATGGCATGCAAGAGGTCAGCAGTTCGATCCGCGCGGATGGAGCGAAGTGGTGGAACAAGGTGTCTGAATCTACCGCTAAGAGCCTCCTCGAGTAAACCTCGTCAGCATATAATCAGGAACATGATTCCCACTAATATTCGCCATACCAACTCAAACGACAGTGATATTACTGTGAAGATAAAAGCTCGATATATTCGACAAATCGTTTGGCTGCCGGGGATACATAACGGTCTATTCGCCATTTCATTCCAATCTCCCAGAACCAGCCCTCATCTGTAATCGGAATCCAAACCAGTCCTTCCAGCATCAACCCTAATGTTTTGGGAAGAACAGATACACCTAGCCCTACCTTTATAAATCCAGCAACAGTTATAAGATCCTCAGCATCATAGGTCGAATTCAGCATAAAACCGGTATTTAGAAAACGGGAGAGGATTGTGGCTTTCAATCCACAATTGTTTTTTAGACCTATGAAGGACTCCCCTGAAAGCTCGGCTAGACTTAAAGTGTATCGATCCGCAAAGGGGTGCTGAGAAGGGACGACAATGTATAAAGGCATTTTTCTAATGACAATCCATTGATGATTGTCCATGACGGATTCTTTGGAAGTAATCATTAAATCAGATAGACCCTGTTCCAAGTGTTCGTCAATATCCCCTAGATTTCCTTGCGTCAATTCAAAACGAACTCTAGGATGGTTCAACTGGTACTCCATTACAAGGGTAGGTACCAAATCAACGCCAAGAATATTGAGATAGGATATGGAGATAACACCTGTATCCGGATTTGAGCATTCTTCAATTTGCTGTTTGCCGATCTCTATATTCTGTAATGCTTGTTCAATCCATTTCGAGAACATTATTCCATATCTATTAAGCTTAACATTCCTACCGTTACGCTCAAATAATTGTACGCCCAATTCGCTTTCAAGCTTGGATATGGCATGGCTCAAAGCGGGTTGGGAGATGCTGAGCGCTTTGGCTGCCATGGTCATATGCTGAAGTTTTGCAACGCTCATAAAATAATGCAATTGTGTGAGCTCCAAGGTTACACCCTCTCTATATGAATAATATTTATTAATTATATATTTATTATGCATTGGACGTTATATAGAGGTCAAGTCTACAATATATATCAGATCGATTGTCATATTGCAGGGGCACTACAATAGAAATTTTGGAAGTGAGGAGTGAACCAATTTGAATAATTTACAGCTACCTAAGGTGATTCAGGATTTTGTCTTTGAAAGTAACGAGCATGATATCGAGGCGATGCTTGCCTGTTTTACCGATGATGCGGTTCTTAATGACAATAAACGTCAGTTTGATGGAATTGCTGCAATCAGAGGCTGGAGTGACAATGAATATATTGGCTCAAGGGTGGAAGTAGAAACAAAGGGTTATTCTTTTACTGGAACAGAACATGTGGTTTCGACTGAGATTAATGGTGATTACCCAGCAGGACCGTACCATTTTGTTTTTAGCTTTACTTTACTTAATAATCGGATTGCGAAGCTACGGATCTCGGATTCGTGATATTTTTGAATAATACAATTTTAGATATCTCAAATGGAGGAATACAAAATGAGTAAATGGTTAGAAAATCCCTATAAAGAATTTGAAGGGAAAAAGGTACTCGTAACCGGTGGTACGAAAGGGATGGGGCAAGCAGTTGTTAATAGACTTTCTATTGCTGGTGCAACCGTCATGACAACAGCCCGTGCCGTATGTGCCGAATTTCCAGAATCGAATTTGTTCATTCAAGCTGATATCACAACGCTAGAAGGGGTTGCGAAGGTTATTCAAGGGGTAAAAGAACGTCTAGGCGGTATAGATATTGTGGTTCATTGTGTCGGCGGGTCGACCACTTCGCCGGGGGGAGCACTAGTCTTGACTGACGATGACTGGGTCCATGCTCTGAATTGGAATCTTCTCGCCGCTATTCGGCTAGATCGGGGAATATTACCTCTGATGGTAGAAAAGGGATCTGGCGTTATTCTTCATTTCACTTCTATCCAAAGTCGATTGCCACTTTATGAAACGACATTGGCATACGCCGCTGCGAAGGCTGCTCTTACCAACTACAGTAAAGGCTTGTCCAATGAGTTTTCTCCATGTGGCATACGCATAAACACATTATCACCTGGATTTATTCAGACTAGTGCTGCAGATGCGCTGATTGATCGAATTGCCACAGAAACAGGAAGCAGAGAAAGTGCACTGCAGCAATTAATGAACTCTTTGGGCGGGATCCCGATTGGTCGTCCGGGACTTCCAGAAGAAGTTGCCGAACTAGTGGCATTTTTGGTTTCTGATCGTGCGGCATCGATCACTGGAAGCGAATATGTAATTGATGGCGGAACGATTCCGACTGTTTAATTCTCTTAGTTTAATCCTGGATTCCCGCCAAAACATAACGATCCTGTATAATAAAACGACATAAACCCTTATAAACACTGATTTTTTTGGTGTTTTTTTCTTGCTATAAA
>DFXU01000107.1 GCA_002383285.1 Caryophanales bacterium UBA4100 | reverse complement strand
CTAACGAGGCGGCTAACGAGGCGGCTAAAGATGCAGCTAACGAGGCGGCTAACGAGGCGGCTAAAGATGCAGCTATCGACCAGCCATCACGCAGTTATCTGACCGTCCAAACCGATAAAAAAGGAGTTAACCTGATGGGAGAACGAATCGTTGTTCTAGGAGGAGGCATTGTCGGACTATCCTGTGCGTTCGAGCTGCAGACTCGAGGTCATGAGGTTACTGTTCTTGAGCTCAAGCGTTGCGGAGGGCAAGCCTCTGGTGCTGCTGCGGGTATGCTAGCTCCGTACTCGGAGAATGTTGAAGGACCTGATGATTTCTTCCGCCTCTGCTTACAGAGCTTACGGCTATATCCGGAATGGCAAGAGACGGTCAGACAAGTATCGAAGCTTCCTTTTGCTTATGAGAATTCAGGTAGCTTGTATGTAGCCTCTCATGAAGCCGATTTAATGGCTATGCAAGGTCGGATATTATGGCAACGGGAATTCGGTGCTTCGGCACAGCTGATAGATCGTGTAGAGCTGTTGCGCCGAGAGCCGCAATTATCCAAGGAAATCATCGCTGCTCTACACATTCCTGAGGAAAGTCATGTCTATGCACCGCATTACATATTAGCGCTAGAACAAGCTTGTCGATTAGCCGGAGTCACCTTGCACGAGAATCTGGATCAATTAAGGATTGAGAACTGGCGTAATGAAGTGTTGATTCGGACTGCAGATAACAGGACCTTCAGTGGTGAGAAAATGATTGTATGCGTAGGAGCGTGGGCTCAAGAGCTGGAGAGTACCTTTAACATCCGCATCCCAATCTATCCTATTCGTGGTCAAATATGTGCATATGAATCGAAAGGGAGTCATCCCATTCATCACATGATATTCAGTAGTCAGGGTTACCTAGTTGCGAAGGATAATGGGACCATAGTGTGTGGTGCATCCGAGGATGTTGCAGGCTTCGATGTATCTACAACGGATAGAGGCATCGAGCGATTGAGGCATTGGAATAGGAATATTGTTCCACACCTCGAAGGACAGATACCGTTTCATCGATGGGCAGGCTTACGTCCTGCCACGCAGGATGGACTGCCGTTAATAGGTCCATTGCAGAATGCGAGGCATGTGATACTAGCTGTTGGACATTATCGTAACGGTATTCTGCTCAGTCCGGTAACCGCGAAGATTGTAGCTGATCTGGTAGACGAAAAGCCGGGAACTGCTGCTTATATCGAGGCATTCAGACCAGAACGGTTTGGCAGAGGATTGGACCCGCAGTAGGAACAAGTTAATAAGTTTGGGTTTATCAGGGGAAAGGAGCTCATGATTATGACGATATACAAGGCATTAACGATAGCGGGTTCAGATTCCGGTGGTGGAGCTGGAATTCAGGCTGATCTCAAGACATTCCAGGAGCTCGATGTATATGGAATGAGTGTAATTACTGTGCTGACTGCTCAGAACACATTAGGCGTCCAAGGTGTATACCCACAGAGTTTAGAGGCGATCGAAGCGCAGATCGATTCAGTGCTATCTGACATTGGCGCCGATGCGACCAAGACGGGGATGTTGTTTTCAACGGATATCATCTCCTTGGTAGCTAGAAAACTCCGTCACTATAAGGTGCGAAACCTTGTGATAGACCCGGTCATGTACGCAAAAGGGGGCACCCCATTGTTGCAGCTTGAAGCAATGGATGCGCTGAAGCGTGAGCTACTTCCACTGGCAACCCTTATTACCCCGAACATCCCAGAAGCTTGTGGCATTCTGGGTATTCAGGAGATCACAACTGAAGGGGATATGGCAGAGGTAGCTGAGAAGTTACTTGAATGTGGTGCGGAATATGTGTTGCTAAAAGGTGGTCACCTATCTAGTGATGAAGCAGTCGATCTATTAATGGAAAGGAACGAAGCTATGTACTTTCGTTCACCTAGAATCAATACCCGACATACCCATGGTACCGGCTGTACACTAGCGGCGGCGATTGCTGCTCAATTGGCAAAAGGATATAGCGTGAAGGAGGCCGTAGCAACTGCCAAACAATTCATCACAGCGGCCATATCCAATTCCTTGGCTATTGGTGGTGGGATTGGTCCGACTGACCATGCTGCATTCAGGAGAGCCAGGATTTGATTGACGCAGTATAGCAAAGAAAGAGGACGGGGTTGACCGTCCTCTTATCATTCCTACTTTACAAAATCTACACCTTGAATGGCGAGCTTCTCATGTAGCTCTTGGATGGGTATAGCTGCAACGGAGGTGCCTGCTTCAATGGCCAGGGAGGCTGCATTGCCGGCTGACTGGCCAAGGGCGTAGCAGGTCGCTTGTACACGCATCGAGGACATAGCGACATGAGTGGCGGAGATGCTACGACCGGCGACGATTAGTCCTTCAACGTTTACGGGGATCATGCATCGGTAAGGAATGTCGTAGCCGTCTAGCTTACGTTCGTCAGTGCTTACCCCTCCAGTAGGATTGTGGATGTCGATCTCATAATTGGTTTGTGCTACAACATCGTCGAACCGTTGGCCGTTTGTTAGATCGTCCTCCGTTAACGTATAAAGGCCTACGATCTGGTTCGTCTCCCGAACGCCGACCTGCCCAGGTACGTGAGACAGAATATAATTCTCGTGGCCGTTGCGCTGCAGATAGTTGGCGACGGAGAACACCTGGCGTAGCGCTTCCTTCTCCGCGTAATTAATGTCTTCAATATTGGCTCCATTCCCCTTAACACGCGTCATATTGACGAGCAGCATGCCGTCACCGGTCCCCCCCCAAACTAGTTGGCGACCCTGTGGAAGATCCGAGAGGGATTCATACCGATAACAATCTTCGGGCAAATACTGGCGTGCCGGCTTTCCTGTATCTTGCATCATAAACATAAGTGTCATCGGCTGAGTCAATCCGTCCTCGTCACGCCCTGAGCGAATGGGCACACCTGCATCGGATGCCACTCTAGCATCCCCCGTGCAATCGATAAAAACCTTTCCCTTGAATGCTTTCAAGCCTTCCCTTGTATTGGCTATTACACTTGTCACCCGGTTGTTCTGCTTGATCGAGGAGACAAAGCTGGTGTGATAATAAACCTTAACCCCTTCACTCTCAAGCTTCTGATTCAAATAATGGCGAAGCTCAAAAGGTGAATATTGTGGCCAGATGGAGACGTGGTGTGAGTCTGGCAGTGCGGCTGGGAGAAATTCTGAGATAAATTCTCGATAAACACCCGTTACGTTTCCTACACCCATGAAGACACTCACATTACCAAGTGTGCCCATACCTCCCAATTGACCAGAATGCTCTAGTAATATGGTCTTCCTCCCGCAACGTGCTGCACTGATAGCTGCTGCCGTCCCGGCAGGTCCGCCTCCGATGACAACGACCTCTGCAGTGTCGTAGACCGATACGGTTCGCTGTAAAGTAATTTCTTGATTAGACATTATTAGAATATCTCCTCTCGCATAAGTAACTACATTTCATAGTGCTAATTATAGGTAAAGTGAAAGTTACATAATAGTTTCATTTTTGTTACACTAATCACAAATTACTTGCAAAGGGGAATCTTCATGTCACGAAAAAAAATAGTTACCTTAAAAACGATTGCGGCTGAATTGAACTTGACGATTCATACGGTATCCAAAGCGCTGCGGGGTCTTCCGGGCATGTCAGAAACGACGCGCAAGCTAGTTGCAGAACGAGCGCGGGAGCTCGGATATCGGACTAAGGAGCAGGAAGCGGGGATGTCCGCGGAACGGATTCTATTGGTGAACGCCAAGCCTCGAAGGTTTGTGATACTAATGAAGGGCGATATGCGCTTTCATCATCAGCAGCTAGAGGGCTTGCAAATCCGCTTGAATGAACTGGGGCATATACTGATACCGTTGCTGGTTCCTAGCACACTAATTATAAAGGTGGACCTTGAAGAGTGGTTAGAGAGGAACGGCGTACATTATATGGACGGCTTGTTCCTGACCGCGGCTTTACCTGAGTGGATGGAGTCTGATTTGCTAAAGCTACCTATACCTAAGGTGCTTATTAACTATCCGCCCGATTTAGCTGAGGTGGACAGTGTTATTTGGGATGTGGAGTATGCTGTTCATCGTTCTATGGAGTCACTGTATGGTTACGGACATCGCCATATATTGTATGTCGGGAATATCGAGCCGCTTCGCGGTTTTCGTCTGAGATGGCATGCATTTGTGACTGCAGCGGAGCGGCTTGGCTTAGCGAGCATTACCGAACCCGAAGAGCATGTGACTGGCCATGCAGCCGACCGTGCCAAGTGGATGGAGAAGCTGCGGGAGAGGTTAAGCTCCGGCCGTTTCACCGCAGTGCTTAGTGCGATTCCGGACACGGCTGAATGGGTATACGCCGCTGTCGGTTCTCTCAGCCTGGAGATTCCGGCCGATCTATCCTTGGTTGGGATGGAGCATGAAGAAAATCCGTATTTCTCCGACATGTCGCGCCCGGTATTGCTTGTACGCGAAGTGGGAGAGCGGGCGGCGGAGCTCATGCTGCGCAGAATCGCGAATCCGATGCTGCCGTATGAGCATGTACGGCTAAAAGGTCCGTTCCTTGAGGGACGTACAATTCGAAGAGTGAGATAATAATCAATAAATGCACGATCAACAATGACGAGGTCATACCTAATATGACCTTCTCTTAAAGTCATGAAATTACCGTTTAAGGTCATCGCTCTCCTCTACCGAAGCTAAATGAAAGCGTTCACAATTAGTAATAAAGGAGGTGATTGTAATAAATCTATCAAAGTCACTGAAAATTATCATAGGAATAGTGGCTGTTGCATGTATAGCTGCTTTATTAATCGGAGCTGCCATCGAATACTCATCAGCAGGGACTACAGCAGATGAGATTGTTGCAGAAGTCAATGGAGACCCCATAACTGCAACGGAGTTCAATCGAGTGCTCGGACAGCAGAGGGCCTCTGTCATCGATTACTTCAAACGAACATATGGGGCTAATTTCGATGAGGATTTCTGGCATACCGATTACAACGGTGAAGTGCCTGTGGATACTGCAAGGAATTGGGCTCTTGAGGAAGCGGTAAAAATCAAGATTCAATTGAATCTTGCCAAATCCAACGGGATCATACAAGGGACTTCATACACTGATCTCCTAACGGAAATGGCGAAGGAGAACGAACGAAGAAGAATGGCCCTACAGGCTGGTGAGGCGGTTTATGGTCCGACCAAATTCGATGAAAGCACCTTTGTGGAATTTTATATGAGTCGCTTGTTGATTAAGTTGAAGGAAAGGCTGTCAGAGAAAACGCTAATAACAACGGATGAGCAGTTAAAGCAGCATTACGAGAAGGTTAAGGATGCTCTATATAGGTTAGAAGACAACGTTCGATTCTACAGAATCTCGGTATCCTATATGGAGGGTGAGCTTCGAGGTGGAAGCGAACAACAACAAAAAGCGAAGGATTTACTGAATGCCATCAAACTTGATTTGGAACAGGGCAAGGAAGCATATGGAGCAATAAAAGAACATCAGGCTGCGAATGCTGCACATGAAATTCAAATATCCGAAGAGCTATTTAATAACGAAACCGCGCGAATGTATTTCAAATCGCAACCTGAGTTATACGCTGTGTTAACTGAGCATACGGAAGCTGATCCTGTCAGTACTGTCATTAACGATTACATGAATGGACAGTATGTCTTAGCCAGAATTATCGCGAGAGAGCCGAATGGTTACAAGCGCTTTGAGGATCAGAAGGGTAATATCCGTGAGCATTTCAATAATGCCTTGTTCGAAGCTTATGTGTCCAAGCTGATCAACGAAGCTGAGTTGAACATCTTGTAGGAAACCGTTTATTTCACTGCATCGTGAACATAACATATGATAATGGGAGGCTTTATTGTGATGAGATTAATAAGGTCAAGGATTGTTAGCCTGCTTCTAGCTATGATTATCGTAGCGGCAGGAATGGCACCGTTAGCTACTACAAAGACCGCTAATGCAGAGACATTAGAATTTGCTGCGACTGGAACGGTTTATTATGTAAACGCCATAGACGGTAACGACATGAATGCAGGAACAACACCTGATACCGCGTGGCAAACTTTATACAAGGTGAACGATACCGAGTTTCAGCCGGGGGATGCCATTCTATTCCAAGCAGGAGGAGCATGGTCGGGAATGCTGCATCCGAAAGGATCAGGAAGCGATGGTTTTCCGATTCAGATTGACCAATATGGGGAAGGGCCTAAGCCACTGATTGCTGGGAATGGCGTTGATGCGGCTATTTATTTTTATAACCAGGAGTACTGGGAAGTTAGAAATCTGGAAATCACCAATAATGCGGCCGACCCAGGACAACGCCGAGGGATTCATGTATCGGGTAATAGCGGTGATGATTGGAGCAACCTGAGGGAGTATAAGCATTATGTCTTTGAGAATCTGGATATTCATAGTGTAAAAGGGGAACAGGGGGGAGGGTGGTTTAGCGGCGGCATTATCGTCTGGAGCCCGACCTATAACTATGCCGTCTCGGATGTAATTGTGAAGAATAACAAGATTTACTCACTGGATAGTGTCGGTGTATATCTGAACGGGGCGAGCCGGCTCTTCTCTTCCGGCAATAGGATACAGAACAATATGATTTATGATATCTCGGCGGACGGGGCTGTTCTTCTTAATACAACGAATGGATTGATCGAGAACAATGTCGTCTTCGACACGCATAAGAGGGCAGGCGGATATCATGTTCCACTATGGACGTGGGGTACCGAGGATGCCGTGATCCAATACAACGAAGTGTTCAATACGTATCCGGGCGGTGATGCCATGGCATATGATTCGGATTTCAGGAGCATGGGGACCAAGATTCAATATAATTACAGCCATAATAATGCTGGTGGATTCGTACTTGCGATCAATGATGGTACGAATTCGACCAACATCAATCGTGACACAATTATCCGTTACAACATCAGCCAGAATGATCAACACACCATATTCACCCTCGCTGGACCCATTGAGAACACGCTGGTCCATAACAACACGATATATATTCCGGAGCACTCCGATGCAAGGGTTGTTGCAAGTGGTAGCTGGGGCGGGTATGCCAAGGATACTTACTTTTATAACAATATCCTAGTTAATCATGGGTCAGGCGGCTATACGTTCGGCCAGAGCACGAACAATGTATTCGATAGCAACCTTTTCTATGGTAATCATCCTGTAGATGTTCTAGCCATGGATGCTAACAAGGTTACGGCCGACCCGATGCTTGCATCCCCAGGATCGGCAACGATCGGAAGGGATACGGTCATCGGATATCAACTGCTTCAAGGCTCGCCAGCCATCGGTGCGGGAGCAATCATTCCGAATAATGGTAGCTTGGACTTCTGGGGCAATCCGGTACCAACGGATACACCCCCGAATATTGGCGCATACGAAGGTGCTGGATTGGATCCCAACAACCTTCCACCACTTCCATCACCGCCTGAAGAGGTGAATCTACTCATGAATCAGGGATTCGAAGCAGGGGATTTCACTGCATGGGGATATCACTATAATGGTGCAGCGATTGTGGACAACCCTGTGCATACCGGTGATTATGCGGCTCAGATGACCAATGCAGTCTCCGGAATAGAACAGATTGTAACCGGTCTTAAGCCGAATACAATGTACAGATTATCGGGATATGGCACTGGCGCTAATGGCGGTTCTGCGGTACTAGGTGCCAAAAACTACGGAGTAGGTTATAAGGACGTACGTATGAACAGTACAGATTATGCGTGGAGTGAGCTTACGTTCACAACGGGAAGCACGGATACAAGTGCAACGATATATTTGTACAAGAGCGGCGGAACTGGAGAGGTATATGTGGATGATCTGCTGCTGATCGAGTACGGGCAGGTACCGGGTAGTGCATCTTCGGAGCTGCCGCCAGACCCGGTCTTCACGGTCGGAGTGAGTGATGAATTTAATGCTACTACTCTAGATCCTCAGTGGAATTGGATCAGAGAGAAGAGTCAGAATTGGTCCTTGAGCGCCAATCCAGGTCATATGCGGATTATCAGCGAAGCGGGCGATATTGTGAATGGCCAGACTACCGCGAGGAATATTCTGCTGACTGGTGCGCCGGAAGGGGACTGGACGATCGAGACGAAGATGGATGGTAAGCCGACCTCACAATGGTCGCAGGGTGGTTTAATCGTCTATGAAAGTGATCAAACTTATTTCAGATTAACCCGGCTGTTCGGAAGTGGAAACCAGCTCCAGTTCACCAAGCAGATTGACGGTATCCGTGAGCATGCGGAGGTTCCCGATACGATCGAGTCAACAATATCTTACCTTCGAATTGTGAAGCAAGACAACACGTTTGGTGGCTATTATTCGGCAGACGGTGTCGAGTACACCCAAGTATGGACAACACAGATTGCTGACCTCACAGATCTGAAAATCGGGTTAATTGTTTGTGCTGGAACGGGACTTGTAGCGGATTTCGACTATTTCCATATTACTGAGGGAGGTACGAATCCGCCGCCGTCCGAACCGATTCCAGTCTCGGTTACTGGGGTATCGCTCAATCCTACGGAATTGAGTTTACACATGGGCGAATCCGCCACACTGACGGCTTCCGTTATGCCATCCAATGCGACCAATAAAGAGGTAACATGGAGCTCGGACAACCAAACTGTGGCGCAGGTGAATGGCAATGGAGTCGTAGCCACTGTAGGTATTGGAGCGGCTACGATTACTGTGACAACTGTAGATGGAGCCAAAACGGCCGTCAGTTCCGTTCAAGTTCTGCCGCCAGCGGATCCAGTGGCAGGGAATATTGCACCAAATGCTGAGCTTACTGTGAGCTCGAGCCATGAGAATGGCAATTTCCCACCGAATAAAGCGGTGAATGGGATCAAGAACCAGGACGCAAGCAGATGGATAACCAATACTACACTTACAGGTCCACACTGGTTTCAGATGGATTGGGATAAATATTATGAAATCGATAATGTGAAAGTATGGAGCGGATTCAAGGGATTGATAGGAAGACAAATAGCCGATTTCCAAATTCAATACTGGGACGGAAGCGGTTGGCAGACGGCGGTAACAGTCACGAACAACCCGCAGGATGGCAGGTTTGATCAATTTAATGATTTGGTGTTCCCAGCTGTTACGACCAATAAGCTGAGAATGCATATTACCAAAGGCAGTGCCTATGATCAAATTGCAAGACTGTTTGAGATCGAGGTTTGGGGGCTTGAGACAGAAGTTAATCATGTTCCAGTTAGCTCCATATCGGTTGCAGGCGAGAATGGTGCATCCTCTATCCTGGTTAACGAAACATTGCAGATGATTGCTGTTGTCGAACCAGAGAATGCTACTGACAAATCAGTTGCTTGGTCTATTGTTGGCGAGAACGGAGAAGCTACCGATAAAGCATCCATTGATCAATATGGCCTGCTAACTGCACATATGGATGGAATCGTTAAGGCTGTTGCCACAACAAATGATGGATCCGGAGTAAGTGGCGAGAGCATAGTGACTATCGCTGCTCAAACCGAACCAGCTGTTCAGAATATTGCTCCATTAGCTGAGCTCTCGGTTGATTCGACCAATGGAGCTTTCACGAAGGACAAGGCGGTAAATGGAATTAACAATCAGAATTCAAGCAGGTGGATATCCGATCCTGAAGTGCCGGGACCGCACTGGTTCCAGATGGATTGGGATAACAATTATGTGATCAACAACGTCAAGCTATGGAGTGGTTTTAAAAGCTGGATGGGATCACAATTAGCCGACTTCGAGATCCAATACTGGAACGGGAGTGATTGGCAGACGGTGGCATCAATTACTGGTAACACAATGGATAATTACTATGGAGATTATAATGATCTGTACTTTCCTGCCGTTACGACCAATAAGCTGAGATTGTATATTACTAAAGGCAGTATCAATGATAACACTGCAAGATTATTTGAGATCGAAGTTTGGACTCAGGAGCAGGAGGTTATCGATCCAGTTGATGTCGATACGGAACCACCGGTCATCGAAACACCGGAACAGCTCTCATTCCTGCAAACCGAATCCATTCTTATTACATTTGCCGCAACTGACAATGTAAGCGGGCTTCAATCGCTTGCTATCAGCTTCGACGGACAATTGGTGGACAATCCTATTGCAGCTGATGCGCTTTCCCTGAACGTTGGTCAATATGCTGTACTTGTAACGGCCATCGACAATGCCGGACATCAGAGTCAGATGGAGTTCACTCTTAGAGTTATTATGGATATCGATCATTTGGATGAATTAATTAACTATGGCGCCGATCAAGGGTGGATTAGTAATGCTGGAATAGCGAACAGTATGATGGCCCATGTAAGTAACATTCAGCGAGATAAGGGGAACGATAAGAAGGTTCACAACAGTATCAAAGCCATGGAGAACGCCGTAAAAGCACAAAAAGGTAAGCATATCAACGAATGGTTTGCTAGCATCATACTGGAGGATCTAGAGTGGTTTAAAGCTAGAGCAGCATCATAAAAAATAAAACTGTAATTAAGCTGTCGATGAGCCCATCGGCAGCTTTTTCTAAAGATAAGAGCACAGCAAGTAACCAAATAAGTACGGAAATCGACTCTATAGCAGCTAACTTATGGGCACTCCAAGTAACCAATATGTGCTTAACGAATACCGCATTTCACTGTTAGTTGATCTTCCTGAACGGTTTCTTTTTTTCCTTAACGTGATTGACCACGAAGTCATCAAATTACCCGAAAAGGTCATCGCTGACCTCTAACGGAAGCGAAGAGCATCCTATACAATTACTTTATCCGGAACAAGCATGATGATATTAACAGCAAGGGGTGATACAAAAAGATGACAGTGAATGCGATCGAAAAGCAACATGTGTCCGGAATGATCGCGACGTCGGGGACAAAACGTTATCAATCGATCCGATCATACTGGGATTTATATTTGATTATGCTGCCCGGGATCTTATATTTCGTTATTTACAAATATTTACCCATGTGGGGCATCGTAATTGCCTTCCAGGATTACAGCGTTTTTTCTGGGATAAGGGGCAGTGAGTGGGTCGGGTTGGAGCACTTCAGGAACATGTTCATGGCTAACGATTTTTACGAAATTTTCAGAAACACACTTCTAATCAGCATTTACAAGCTAGCGTGGGGCTTCCCCGGTCCGATCATCCTTGCGATTATGTTGAACGAAGTACGGCACATGCTATACAAACGATCCATTCAAACTCTGGTCTACTTGCCTCACTTCCTATCATGGATCATCGTAGGAGGAATTGTGATTAATGTCCTATCGCCGTCCTCGGGAATCGTGAACAAGATCATTGAGATGTTTGGTTTTGAGCCAATCTTCTTCCTAGCTAGCCCGGAGTGGTTCAGAACAGTTATTGTTGCAAGCGATATCTGGAAGGAAATTGGTTGGGGGGCCATCATCTATCTGGCAGCTCTGGCGGGCATTGACTCGCAGCTCTATGAAGCTGCTGTTATGGATGGTGCGAACAAGTGGAAGCAGTTGATTCATATAACACTTCCATCGATGTTGGGCGTTATCGTGATCCTGTTCTTGCTTCGCCTTGGTCATGTACTCGATGTAGGCTTTGAACAAATCTTCGTGCTTTATAATCCGCTTGTTTACGAGGTAGCAGACGTCATTGAGACATATGTATACCGCGTCGGAATCCAACAGGCGAAGTTTAGCTTCACAACAGCGGTCGGGCTGTTCAAAGCGGTAATCGGCTTGATTCTAGTTGTTCTTGCCAATAAAGGTGCCAAGAAGCTCGGACAAGAAGGTTTATGGTGAAGAAGGAGGCGAATCTGTGAGACTGTCCAGAGGAGAGCAATTTGCATCTTCGATTAATTACATTTTCCTAGGGCTTTTCGCCTTGCTGGCGCTGGCGCCGTTCGTGCATGTGCTGGCTCAATCGCTCAGCAGCCATCATGCCATCACGTCCGGGAAAGTATCGTTGTGGCCAGTAGATTTTACAATTCAGGCTTACATCAGAGTGTTGAGTGAGAGAGCGTTCTTGAACTCATTCACGGTTAGTGTGCTGCGGACGGTTGTAGGGACAGTAGTGAACGTTTTGTTGACGTGTCTCTTGGCGTATCCGTTATCCAAGTCGTATATCAAGGGCAGGTCCGTTATTATGTTCTTGATTGTCTTCTCGATGATGTTCGGTGGAGGTATGATTCCTACATTCTTGATTGTGAAGGCGACGGGGCTGCTGAACACATTCTGGGCTTTCATTATACCAGGAGCAGTTAGTGCATTTAATGTTATTATTATGAAAAACTTCTTTCAGAGCGTGCCCGCAGAGCTAGAGGAGTCTGCAAAGATAGACGGTGCCTCTAACATGGGTATTCTGTTTCGTATCGTCGTACCGCTATCCATGCCCGCGATTGCTACGATTATACTATTCCATGGAGTAGCCCATTGGAATGCGTTCTTCGACACAGTGCTCTATATTAGCAACAGGGATCTATTCCCTCTACAGGTTTACTTGCGGGAGCTGATCGTCTTCAATAATTCAGATATCAACACGAATTCCAGCAATTCCTTGAATATGGACAGCACGCTGCTGGCGCTTGAATCGTTGAAGGCTGCAGCACTAATCGCAAGCACGGTACCCATTCTGATTGTGTATCCGTTCCTGCAGAAGTATTTTACAAAGGGAATTATGCTAGGCTCTGTAAAAGGTTAAATTATGAGATGATGAAAAGGGGTATGATTCAATTGAAAATGATTAAACAATCCATGTCTATATTATTGATCCTAACAATGATTCTGATAACAGCGTGTTCACCGAACTCGGAGAATGTGGCGAATGATACGAACAATGCTCCAAATAATGTGAATGCAGCTCCGGCTGATTCCGATAAAGAACCGAAAGTAGAAGAGAAAAAATCGATCAGAATTGCCTTATTTAATGGGGGACGTAAATACCCGGATGGGATGGATGAGAACAAAAATCCGTACATCGATTACATTCGAGAGAATACCAACTTGGATATTAAGGTACAGCTTCCATCGTCGGACGGATACCAGGATGCGTTGAACATCATTATGGCGTCTGGTGATCTACCTGACATGATTTATTCTCAGGATGCAAGCTGGTTCGAAAACTATGTTAAACAGAAGGCACTGCAGCCGCTTAATGAATGGATCGACCAATATGGTCAGGATTTGGTGAAGAATATTCCGGAAGACGCGTGGAAAACAGTGACAATCGACGGCAATATATATGCAATTCCATCGATGAATGTGGTTCCAGGTAATGAGATTATGTATATTCGTAAGGATTGGCTTGATAATCTAGGTCTCCAGGTGCCTAAGACGCTGGAGGAATACCGCGAGGTCATGAGGGCCTTTGCCTTTGATGATCCGAATCGCAGTGGCAAGGATGATACATTCGGCTTCATCTTAGCTGAGAATCTAGCAAGAATGGCACCAATTACTGGAGCTTATGGAGTCCAACGTCAGATGTGGATGGAACGAGACGGTCAGCTGGTGAATGCGAGCATTCAGCCTGAGATGAAACAATCATTGGAATTCTTAGCTGGCTTGCATAAAGATAAGATACTTGATACCGAATGGCCGCTGAACAAGGGACCTATCCTCGATGAGAAGGTAGCAAGCGGTAAGGCTGGGTTGTTCTCAGCCATGTGGTACGATACACGAGGTCCTATATTAACAAGCAAGAATAATGATCCGAGGGCGGAGTGGCTTGCTCTTGAATACCCGGTAGGTCCAGAAGGGAAACAAGGAACATTCGGAACCGGATATGTTTCAGGCTATAACGTAGTTCCGGTTACAAGTGAAAATCCTGATGCGGTTGTCAGAATGCTGAATTTTATGATTGGTGACGGCTATAAGACGCTGCTGCTAGGCTTCGAGAATGATGTATGGTCCATGAAGGATGGGAAGATTGTAACGGACTTTGAAAAGCACAATGAGCACATATATCGACAAACACTTGGTGAGTCTATTAAGCCATATGGTGCGAAAGAGGATCGGGATCGCCTAGATTCTTTAGGCATAGAATTTGATCTGAACGCCAATCTTGACATGATTGCTGAAGTGGCTATTCGCGATCAATATTTCGGAGTGCCGACACCTGGGATGGGCAAATATAAAGCGGATCTGAACAAATTGGAAATCGAATACTTTACGAAGATTATCGTTGGGAATCTGCCGATCGACGCTTTCGATGATTTCGTAGAGGAGTGGAAGAAAAAAGGTGGGGATGAGATCACCAAAGAAGTAAACGAATGGTTTGCTGCTAATAATTAATGTTCGTCGAAGCTTAAGGCCGATTGTGACGCTCCCTAGGAGCGTCATTTCCGTTATGCATCGGCTAGAATTATGTATAATGGAAACTATCAGCTTAGCATGGGGGTATAGACGTGAAGTGGCTCAGGAGATGGCAGGAGAATTTAAGCCGGTCGATTCAGGTGAGATTGACATGTTATTTTATATGTATTCTGCTTCCGCTTATCGTATTTAGCTTGTATGCTAATGTTCGTTCTCAGCGTATCCTCGAGCAGGAGCTAAGCGAGAGGACCATGAGTGCTATGAGCTCAGCACTAGAATATGTCGATTTAACACTAGAAGGGTTGAAGGGCCTGTCAACCTTAGTTTCGACCGATGGTAATCTGACATCACGATTGAAGCATACTGAGGAAAAGCTATCACCGGAAGCCATTATCGATTTCACTCAGGTGATGGCACAAATTACGAACATTACTGCTGTCAATCCATTCTTATCTGAGATGGCGATCTTCCATGGTGGTTCCAAAATGCTAGTTTCAAGCAAGGTTGGAGCGCTTCATAGGCAACAAGCAGACACCGAGCCGTGGTACACGGAGGTTGTACAGGCGAACGGAGCGAATGTTTTCTATTTGCCTGAACGGAATGAAGTATCTTTGGTCGGATGGGAGGATCCGATTAATAACAAGGATCAGATTGTTCTGATGCGGCTAATGGACTTGTACAGTCGGGCTAAGTACAACAATGTGCTGATGCTGTCGATTCCCAAGAGTAAGCTTCTCAGCTATCTTGTAAACCTGGCTCCGAGCGAGAGCTCGCAGGTCTACTTGTTCGACGATAGAGGGCGCCTGATCGTAACTAATGCGCCTGAGGATTATCGGATTGACGCAGCGAATATTCCTGCGCAGCACGTGTCAGTGCAGGAGGTGCAGGGAACCTCTGACAAGAATATGATTCTTCGAGTTGTGTCTCCAAAGAGCAGTTGGTTACTGCTCCTAGTCCAACCGGAGAGTGAAATTTACAAGAAGTCAAAGCCATTGCAAATATTCTCTTATTGGATCATTCTAATTAGTTGTTTGTTGGCGGTATGGATCTCGTGGATTATATACAGTGGTATTGCTTCTCCGATCTTATCTTTGGTGTCGGGGATGAGGCAGCTCCGTTTGGGAAATTTGAATACAAGGCTTGAGAACAATCGACAGGATGAGCTAGGATATTTGACCGATGCGTTCAATCAGACTGTCGAGCAGCAGCGCCATTTGATCCGTGATATTTATGAGCAGCAGCTCAGGCTGACGAAGACCGAGCTTAAATTTCTGCAGTCGCAGATCAACCCTCATTTTTTATATAACACGCTTGATTCTATTTATTGGTCGGCCAAAAATTACGATGCAGACGAAATCAGCGAAATGGTGCTGAACCTGTCCCGTTTCTTCCGTCTTAGTCTGAGTAAGGGACGAGAGTCCTTTACGATTGAAGAAACATTTACCCATTTACAGTATTACATTCACATTCAGCAGCTACGGTTTGTCGATCAGTTTACCGTAGACTTTCGTTCATCGGAGGAGAGCCGCGGCTTGTACGTCTTGAAGCTGATTCTGCAGCCATTAGTAGAGAATGCTATCCTTCACGGATTAGAGAAGAAGAAGGGTGGCGGAGAGCTGGTTGTGTCCGCGGAGGTGCGTGAAGATCGCTTGATATTACATGTCTCGGACAACGGCAAGGGGATCAGTAAGCAACGTATGGCTCAGATCAGC
Organism: Caryophanales bacterium UBA4100; assembly: GCA_002383285.1. Taxonomy (GTDB): domain Bacteria; phylum Bacillota; class Bacilli; order Paenibacillales; family UBA4045; genus UBA4045. The sequence goes on along the minus strand of DFXU01000107.1, from coordinate 37,624 downwards.
AACGCGTTGAACCATTCAAGTGACAATGATTCGAATACCTTATCAGACCGGAATGCCGAGTTTTTCGGAGTGCTTAATATAAAAGCAAGAATTAAAATTTATTACGGGGATACGGCCGAGTTTACTATTGAAAGTAAGGAAGGACAAGGGACGAGAGCGACGATTAATCTACCGATTGAACGTTGCATCAATCACTGGGAGGGAGATGAGACATGAACCTCATGATCGTAGAGGATGAAATCCGCATTCTTAACAGCCTTGCTAATAGTATTCCTTGGGATCAACACGCTATTGAGGTGGTGGGGCTAGCAGAGAACGGCATGGAGGCGCTTGCCCTCATGGAGCGGCGTAAGCCAGACATCGTTCTACTTGATATCGAGATGCCGGAGATGGACGGACTATCGCTAGCGAAGATCGTCATAGAGAAGGAGCCGCAGATCAAGATCATCATATTAAGCGGACATGATGATTTCCATTATGCGCAGCAAGCGATTGGGCTAGGTGTTATGAAATATTTGTTGAAGCCGGCAGGGGAAGAAGAAATCTTACAGTCCGTACTTACTGCTGCTGCAGAAATTCGATTAGAGCTATTGGAGAAGCACAATATAACAGAGCTTAAGCGGATTTGGCATAGTAGGCTTCCGCAGCTGCAGGAGGATTTTCTTCGCAATTGGATCATGAACCGTTATGCGGAGTGGGAATTACATAAGCATTCCAAGGAGCTGAATCTAGAGCTGTCAAGCGATCAACGATATATGGTATCCGTGTGCGAGATCGATCCGCTGACGGAAGTAGAGTCCCGTTTTTCAGCAGCAGATATTCCACTCCTGCAGTTTTCGCTTGAAAGTATCGTTAAGGAATTTGTTCAACCAGAGGAATGTCCAGTATTTAATGACACGAATGGCTCGACCGTTCTGTTGTTCCTGAGTCAGTCAGAAGAATCTGATACGGATATGACTAAGCGGATCAATTTGCTTATATCCCGCATGCTGAACGTAGTTAAGGATTGTCTGAAGCTGACAGCGAGCGCGGGGCTGGGGACGGTATGTAGCTTGGAGGATGTCCCTAAGTCTTATCAACAGGCAGGCCGGGCCTTGCAGGAGAGGGCGATATACGGGAATGAAATTGTGATCCCTTATTTGGAAGTGAATCGAAACGAACGATCCATTCACTTTGACTCGACATTCGAGAAACAGCTGGAGATCGCTATTTATACAGATGAAGCTATACGAATATCGTCTCTGATCGATGATTACTTTGAGAACGCCTTTACGCATACCGATTCATCCGAGCTAGTGTATGAGCATTTACTCTACTTAAGCAGCGTCTTTACCCGAATTATTCAGTCCCAGGGTTGGTCCATGCAGAAGGTGCTTGGGAGCGATTATGCGCATTTTCTGTCACTGGACTCACTGCTTTCTAAGAGTCAGATTTTGGAATGGGCCAAACGGGTTGCTGGGCACATTACAATATACGTAGAGAACGAAAGAAAGAGCACCAGTCATCAGATGATAAAGAGAATATTGGAAACGGTGGACCAGATGCTAGCGGAGGATCTCAGCCTCCACTCTTTGGCGGAGCGTTTGTATATAAACTCATCATACTTAAGTCGGCTCTTCAAGAAGGAGACGGGACAATCGTTCTCGGGTTACGTGCTGGAGCGGAGAATGGAGCGGGCGAAGGAGCTGTTACAGGGTAACGCCAAAGTATATGATGCAGGGTATGCTGTTGGATATCGGGACATCAGTTATTTCGCCAAGGTATTCCGCAAGTATTGGGGAGTAGCGCCAAGCGAGATTCGAAGATAATTCATCATCAGGCTCTCTATGGGTGCCGAGAAATTTTTGAAGATATGCAGGGTTTTAAGGAACACTAGAATTAAACTATGTAGTCCTTCTCGTGACATCTTTGTCATGAGAAGGACTACACGTCTTGTGAAATAATGCCAGCCCCGACTGCATTCAACTCAGCGTTGGATAGACACGGCATCTACGGAGCAAATGCTACTCCATCTTGGGGCTTCTCCCCCGTCAAGACAGCTGAGCCTAAAAAACCCTGGTTTCGGTCGAAAAGCTGTGTATATTGCAATGAGGTTTGCCAGAGTAGGACGTTAGAGTAAGCTCCTTCACTCACCAATTGATATTGATCTGGGTAATTATGTTCTTCGATCGCAGCCCGCTCATCCATAAGTTTTACGTCAGTCAGTCGAATGTCAGTAAATCGCTGTGATTCCAACACAGCTATCCACTCTTCAGCAGAGAACAGCTGTGCAAAGCCCAGAAATTTCTGCAAATCATCTACGTTGTCCTGAGCCATTGGGTTCAAATAAATAACTTCGCGATCATACAATGTGCCTCCTGGCTTCAGTACTCGATAGTATTCAGAAATCGCTTGCTGTGCGTCAGCAAAGTTTGTTACCGATTCGGCGAGCACCATATCAAATTGATTGCTTGCAGAAGGGATCGCGCAGATGTCCCCTACCTCGAATGTGATATTCTGTTGTAGAAACTTGTTGCGGTGAAGAGCTTTCTCGATCATCTCAGGATGTAGATCAATCGCGGTTACCTGATAACCCTTTTGCGCCAGCAAGCATGCCGTACGCCCTGTTCCACAGCCGACCTCTAGGATGGAGCAGCCAGGCTTTAGTGAGATGGAATCTATCAGCTTAAGTGTGGATGTATAACCGCCAGGATGAGCGCTGCCGATTCCAAGCTGGGTTAGCATGTTCAGATAATTCAAGTTCATCCTCTCCCTTCATTACTATTAATAATGCAAGGAGATGGCGAATGGCTTGGGCTTAATGCTATGGGCAACGTGTCCAAACTAAAAAAACAATTGTGCATATATTACTGGTAAAGTGACAAAGGAGGTGACTAATATGAGCGCAGTTGCGGGTTATGGTTACACTTCAACAGCAGCCATCCTAGTGTTATATATTTTACTAGTGATCATACTATCGGCAGGTTTTTTCGTTTAAAGACTATTGTATCGAGGCGAAAGAGGCCGTCCTAAGTCTGTATCAGACTTTAGACAGCCTCTCTCTTTATCGTTAAGGTGTAATACCTACAACAGATGCTTATGCGCGCTATAGTCAATATTCTCCTTATCTAGGAAGGAGATAAGGCTCTTATAATCACGTGGTGGAGTCGCCAGAATATAACCCTCAATGCAATGGTCGCGAGTGACCTCAGTAGCATTCGCTTCCAACGCAACCTGACCAATTCTTGCTGATATCGTATGCTTCGCAATATCGCGGAACGGTGTGGGTACGGGGGATACCAGTTGATCAAGGAACGCCTTAGAATCTTCTGTCCAGAGGTGTCGGCTCGTATCTACATAATAATTTTGCCAATCGAGCTTGGATTTCCCATCAGCCTTGGGCAGCACCTTCAGGAATTTGCGAAACATGAAGAAACCGCCGATAAACATAAAGGCGACCAAGAGAAACACCCAGAAGAATATGAAGTAACCAAAAAATGATTCCATGAACTTGTTCACCCCTCCGTTATTATACAGTATTCCTAGATTTATTTCGACTTTAACGTTAAAATAAGAGGCAGTTGAAAGGAGTGGTTTCCATTGAAAATCGGTTCGCATGTCTCATTCTCTGAAACGGGTTTACGTAGAGCAGCAGAGGAAGCCGCAGATTACGGCTCAACGAGCTTTATGATTTATACAGGGGCGCCGCAGAATACGAAGCGCAAGCCGATCGAAGAGCAATTCATTGAAGAAGGTAAGGCGATTATGTCAGCTAATGGGGTTGATGAGATTGTTGTACATGCACCCTACATTATTAATTTAGGCTCTTATAAGCGGAATACCTTTGAGCTTGCCGTAGATTTCTTGCAACAAGAGATGCATCGCACATCCTATATAGGTGTGAATAATATTGTATTACACCCAGGGGCATATACGGATAAGGATGCAGAGTATGGGATTGATCGGATTGCCGAGGGCTTGAATGCGGTATTGATTGGCACGAAGGACACGAATGTGAATATAGCGCTTGAGACGATGGCTGGTAAGGGCACAGAGATTGGTCGGAGCTTTGAAGAGATTGCAGCAATAATGGACAAGGTTGAAGATAACAGCAGATTAACTGTATGCCTTGACACCTGTCACATCCATGATGCAGGGTATGATATCGTGAATGATTTAGACGGAGTTTTGCAGGAGTTCGACCGTATTATTGGTCTTAAGAAGCTTGCAGTGATTCATATGAATGATAGTAAGAACCCACGTGGAGCAGGTAAGGATCGACATACACCCTTAGGTTCTGGTTGGATCGGCTATCAAACCTTTCAAGATATGGTTGGACATCATTCGTTGAAGCATCTACCTTTTATACTAGAAACACCATGGATTGGTAAGGATGATAAAACTGTACGACCAATGTATGAGGTAGAGATTGCTTTGCTGCGCAATGGACTAGCTTCACGCTTTGGTGACGAGTTTATGGAAGATGTTGAACGAATAGGTCATTATATGAAAAAAGAGGATATCGACCGCCGTGGATTTATACTGCAGGCTTGGGAAGCGTTTAAGGGTGGGGATGCTAAATCGAGAAAAGCGGATCCGCGTGAACCAATGGAGCGTCTATATGACCTGTTGATAGAACACCGCGTAGTACCTGGCGAAGTAACAGAAGAACAAATCAACCAACGGCTTCTTGCTTGGTTGGCGGGTAACTGATTTCAGGAGGCTAGTATGATAATGAACGAACACGATCAGAACCGAGCGCGAATGCTCATATCTTGTCCGGACAAACCTGGTATCGTTGCAACGGTTTCTCAATTCTTATTCGAGCACGGAGCTAATATTGTGCAGTCCGACCAATACACGATGGACCCTGAAGGCGGAATGTTCTTCATTCGAATAGAGTTTGATCTGGATAATCTGGAGCAGCGGCAGGAGGCATTGCTGCAGGATTTCCAAACGATAACCGAACGGTTTGAGATGGATTGCACGATTCATATTGCAAGTGTTAAGAAGAGGCTTGCGATCATGGTTTCGAAGGAGGATCATTGTCTACGAGAGCTTCTGTGGCAATGGCAAGCTGGAGATTTAACCGCAGATATTGCGATGGTTATTAGCAATCACAATGATATGCGAGAGTTTACAGAGTCATTCGGAATCCCTTATTACCATATACCAGTTACCCCCGATACGAAACAGGAGGCGGAGCGACGGCAGATTGAACTAATGCGGGGCCAAGTAGATGCTGTTATCCTTGCTCGATATATGCAGATCATCTCACCTGAGCTACTCGAGTGCTTTCCTAATAGAATCATTAATATCCATCACTCCTTCTTACCCGCCTTTGTTGGAGGTAAGCCATATGCACAAGCCTATAATCGAGGTGTGAAGATTATAGGTGCAACCGCACACTTCGTAACAGAAGAGCTGGATGGTGGTCCGATTATCGAGCAGGATGTACAGCGTGTAGATCACCGTGATAACATCGATGATCTGAAGCGAATTGGTCGGCACATCGAACGGACAGTCTTAGCGAGAGCCGTGAACTGGTATGTGGAGGACCGCATACTGGTGCATCACAACAAAACAGTTGTGTTCAACTGAAATATAGAGTCTTCGAATGATCAGGTCAACCAGAATATTGGTTGGCCTTTTTTTGTACAAGTATGCCGGCTCACCGAACCGCTCACAGTACACGAACCCATGCATGGTGAGAGCTTGTAATGTTATATAAAATTCCTTTTGACTTTTATCCCGCTACCTCAGATATATCCAAACCAAGATGGATTAATGAGAGTGAGGACTAAACTGCTCTGAGACATTGGGATATCAGTCAGGAGAAAGCTGTAGCTTACTTCTTACGCGATTTCGAAATGAAACCTCACAAAACATCAAAAAGACGAACGATCGTGTTAGTTTTTACCGCAAAGGTTCGGATAATTGAACTTATTTTTTATAAAATGTTAATATTGCTCACATAAAACTATTGAAATAGCCGAAAATTTCGGATATAGTTAGAGAATAATAAATTTGACGTCATGTTATATGACATATCTATTAAGCGAGTCACATTATTCCACTAATTATTCAGGAGGAAATCAATATGAAGAAGAAGCTAGTATTGATCGGCAATGGAATGGCAGGAGTGCGTTGCATCGAGCAGGTAATAAAGCTGAATCCAAGTAAATTTGAGATTACGATCTTCGGTAGTGAACCACATCCGAATTATAATCGCATCATGCTCTCCTCGGTTTTAGCTGGAGATGCAGAGATGAAGGATATCGTAATCAATGATTGGGACTGGTATCAGGAGAACAATATTTCGTTCTATCCTGGTGAAACGGTGGTTTCCATGGATACCACGAAGCAAACGGTCAGTTCGGATAAAGGTCGCACCGTCAGCTACGATGAATTAATTATTGCGACAGGCTCACTGCCCTTCATGCTTCCGATACCAGGAGCTGATAAGGAAGGTGTTATCGCTTTTCGAGACATCAAGGATTGTGAAGCAATGGTAGAGGCTTCGAAGAAATATAAGAAGGCGATTGTCATAGGTGGAGGATTGTTAGGTCTTGAAGCTGCTCGAGGACTATTAAATCTGAATATGGATGTTAGTGTTGTTCACATCTCCAATTATCTGATGGAGCGACAGCTTGATGAGACGGCAGCTCGTATGCTACAGAGGGAGCTGGAAAGTCAAGGAATGCGGTTTCTGCTTGAGAGAAATTCCGAATCTGTGATCGGTCGCAAGAGGGTTTCAGGTCTTCGCTTCAAGGATGGAACGGAGGAACCAGCTGACCTAATCGTCATGGCTGTAGGGATCAAGCCGAACATTGAAGTTGCTATGCTTGCAGGTGTTGGAATTAATCGGGGGATCGTCGTTAACGATGTGCTGGAGACAGATATACCACATGTATATGCAGTAGGAGAATGTGCAGAGCATCGAGGAGTCGCATATGGTTTAGTTGCTCCCCTGTATGATCAAGGAGCGGTTCTCGCTCGTAACTTATGTGATGTTGAAGGAGATACCTACCAAGGCTCTATCCTCTCAACTAAGCTCAAGGTATCGGGTGTTGATGTATTCTCGGCAGGACAATTCACGGATGATCCGAGCACACGCTCGGTTCGCGTGCAGGATGATTTTACTGGTATATATAAGAAGGTGCTTATCCGGGATGGGAAGATTGTAGGGGCTGTATTGTTCGGTGATATTACAGACAGCTCGCACTTATTCAAGCTGATTCGTACAGGCGAGGATGTTACGGGTCGGGAGAAGATGATCGTACTTGGAGAATCCGGTAGCCCGAAGACTGGAGGAATATCAATAGCGGATATGCCCGATGATGAGCAAGTATGCGGATGTAACGGCGTGTCCAAAGGAACGATCGTACATGCAATCAAGGAGCAAGGCTTGAATAGTGTTGATGGTATACGAGCATGTACGAAAGCATCGGGTGGCTGTGGAAGCTGTAAGCCGCTTGTGGCAGATATATTAAAGTATGTTATCGGCGATGAAGCCGCAGAGGAAAAGTCAGGTATATGTACATGTACAGAGCTAGGGCGAGATGAGATTGTTGCTGCAATACGTAATATGGAGCTTAGCACCAGTAAGGAAGTAAGGAACGTCTTGGAGTGGAAAAATCCGGAGGGCTGCTCTAAGTGCCGACCCGCATTAAACTACTATCTGGGTATGGTTTGGCCCGTAGAGCATGCGGATGAGCGGGAATCAAGGTTCGTTAATGAACGAAATCATGCGAATATTCAGAAGGATGGTACCTATTCGGTCGTTCCTCGAATTTATGGTGGTGTAACTAGCCCGAAGGAATTGAAGCGTATTGCGGAGGTTGCTGAGAAGTATGATGTACCGCTTGTGAAGATTACAGGTGGCCAGCGCCTAGATTTATTCGGGGTTAAGAAAGAGGATCTACCTAGTATGTGGGAAGATCTTGATATGCCGTCTGGTTATGCATATGGCAAAGCTTTACGAACAGTGAAAACCTGTGTGGGATCGACCTTCTGTCGATTTGGTACACAGGATGCAATGGGAATGGGAATTGAGCTAGAGAGAAAATTCGAACGGTTGAATACACCAGCCAAGGTAAAGATGGCCGTCTCGGGCTGCCCGCGCAACTGTGCGGAAGCAACAATCAAGGATGTTGGTGTTGTAGCGGTAGATAATGGTTGGGAAATATTCGTTGCTGGTAACGGTGGAGCCAAGGTTCGTGAATCAGATTTGTTGGTCAAGGTAAAGACAGATGAAGAGGTAATGGAATATTCAGCGGCCTACCTACAGTATTACAGAGAGAATGCTAATTACAATGAACGAACTGCACCGTGGGTAGAACGAGTTGGATTGGATACAATCAAGACTGCATTGGCGACACCAGAGCAGCGGAGAGCGCTTGTTGAACGAATCGACTATGCGTTAAGTCAGCTAGTGGATCCTTGGAAGGAAGCGATCGAAGAAAAATCAGTAAGATCTTTATATGAAGCTATTCCTATGCCGGTTCAAGGTTAACAAAAGCAAATTTAATCATATTTAATAATGAAGGAAAAACATATCGGAGAGGTGTGGAGGAGCATGGAGCGAATCGTAGTAGCAAGAGTAGACGACATACCGTTGCTCAGAGGGCGTAGTGTTATGGCAGGCGGTATAGAGATTGCATTATTCCGGCTATCGAATGGGGATATCAGAGCGATTGAGAATAGCTGCCCGCACAAGCAGGGGAAGCTTTCAGAGGGTATCGTATGTGACAATCATGTATTCTGTCCGTTGCATGATTGGAAGATCAATGTGGACGATGGTCGTGTGCAAGCGCCTGATGAAGGCTGTGTTCACACCTTTGATGTTGAGGTGGATTCTGTCACAGGGGAAATCGCGGTTATGATTATGGATAAAGTTAACAATTAGGTCGAACTTATTAATGAGTTAAGCGCAACTAGGATTATACAACCATGCATTACTTGGGCACCTTTTCTTAATTGAAAAGGTGTTTTTCTATGAGATAAGAATCTAGTCGCCTCGTAGTTTAGCGGAAAGGAAGATAGCATAGCGCATTGCAGGTAAAGTAACATTAGCAGAGAGGAGGAGAGTAACAAATAGCGGAGAGGGAGATAGAATAAAGGTAGAAGTAGCGCAACTATGTATTTCAATTTCGCTAAAAGGTTGCTGTAGACCCATATTTGTTCTATAGCGCTAGCTTCATCGCAATAGCGTTGTCCAGAAGGAGCTGTAGCGCTGAAGTTGGCGTAATCGCTCCGAAATGTGCAAATTGTTGGTTAATCGTGCGGTATCGTGCAGTTGCGGGATTGAGCCTTAGAATATGCGATGCTCCCAGCCCATTAGCTTCGCAAAAGCTTCGACATAGAAGTAATCGCCGTAGATTAAGGAGACGTTGATGTTCTGTCCAGCAGGTTTGTTACCTGTACCATCACGGAGAATTCCTTGGTGTTGAGGGTTATTCCAGTTTCCATAGTTCACCGTCAACGCATTTATTATTCGTTTAGCTGCAAGCTCATACTGCATAGATTCTTCCATTGGAACAAGTCTGGCGATCTCCAGTAGGCCTGATGCGGCACAAGAAGCTGCGGAGGTATCCCTCGGCTCGTTCTCTCTGTTCTCCACGCGGAAATCCCACAAGGGAATACCGTCTTGCTCTATGGAGGCGATGAAGAAATCTGCAACACGCTTTGCCCCCTGTAGATAACGTTCCTCAAGAGTATACCGATATGTATTAGCCATCCCATATAATGCCCATGCTATACCTCGACTCCAAGCTGAATTGGGTCCATAACCTTGTCCACCGATACTCTCGATAAAAGCACCCGATTCCGGATTAAAGCTGCCAATATGGCATACGGAGCCATCCTCCCTTATGAAGTACTTCAGAACCGTATCTGCATGAGCTTTAGCGATATGGCTGAATCGCGGGTCTCCGATTTCGGCTGATGCCCAGAATAATAAAGAGAGATTCATCATGGAATCAATGATAGCCCATCCTACATTATTATAATTCCATGCATCCTTGCTCTTTAAGGGATTCCAAGCTCTAATGAAGTTGCCTACAAGATTAAAGCGTCCTGCTAAGAAGACTGCTGCTTGTAAACCCCTTCGCCTTGCATCCAAATCCCCAGTGATCGTATGTTTAATAACCGCGGTTGGTAAAAACTGAAAGCCTACATCATGGTGGAGATTCGACTCTCGAACCCAGCATTGCTCCAACCGTTCATCCCATAGTGAAGCTTCTTGCATATAATGCTTCTTGCCGGTCATGTCATACATAATCCATAGGATTCCAGGCCAGAAGCCGGAAGTCCACCAGTCATCTTGCATATTGTCATAGATACCATCTGCGCTAGTTTTATGTGGCGACTTTCCATTCAATTGTAGAACCATACGATCAACTTTCTCTGTAATGAGATTCCACTGATCCTTGACAGAAGGATCATGTTTATATCGTGTATCCATTAGCATCTCAGCTCCCACGCTATAGTCTTGTGTTTGATTATCCTTCAATCTACTATGATAAATGTAACCCGCCAAGAGGGAAAGTGAAGGTTATATTGTGTTTATTCTAGCTAGAACATTAATGAATGAGATTGTCACCCGTATAATATATACCTAAAAAAAACACAAGTGTAATTAAAGCGATTCCATTGTGAGTATGTCTTATACAAGTTAGGATAATGTTATTACACAATGGACAGAGGAGTGAAGACGATGGCAGGTGGGGTTCAGACAGTAAGCTCAACAGATATTCATTATCGTCGAAAGAAAAATATATGGGCATATATATGGAAATTTAGAGTGCTCTATCTTCTCTCCTTGCCGGGGATTTTGTATTTTGTTATTTTCAAATATGTCCCTCTATTAGGATCTGTTATTGCTTTTCAAAACTATAACATCTTCAGTGGATTTATGGGCAGTCCATGGGTTGGGTTTGACCAATTTACCCGCATGTTTGAGCACTATGATTTCCTGAGAATTTTAAAAAATACAATTTTATTAGGATTATACGATATCTTCTTCTCGTTCCCAGCTGCGATTATTATTGCTTTGTTGCTCAATGAGCTTCGTCAGGTTATTTATAAGAGACTTATTCAAACGGTCATATATATGCCTCATTTCTTATCCTGGGTAATTATAAGCGGTATTGCAGCAAGTGTGTTCTCTCCGTCCGCGGGAATTTTTAATCAGTTCATCAACTGGCTTGGTTTCGAATCCATGTACATTCTAGGTGATGAAAGTTACATTCGTTCTTTCCTTGTAGGGGCAGGTATGTGGAGAGATGTTGGTTATGCCACGATAATTTACCTAGCAGCATTAGCAAGTGTTAATCCTGATTTGTATGAAGCCGCAGAAATTGATGGTGCTAACCGCTTTCGACAAACGATCTCCATTACACTACCTTCGATTATGCCGACGATTGTAATCCTGTTTTTATTGAACATTGGTCATTTTCTCGATTTTGGCTTTGAGCGAGTTTGGGTATTCCTGAATTCACTCAACAATCAGAACGGAGAAATTCTCGATACCTATATTTATCGTCTGGGTATTCAAAGTCAACAGTACAGTTATACGACAGCAATTGGATTGTTCAAATCGGTGGTGGGTCTGCTCCTATTATTAATCGGTAATGTTCTAAGTAAGAGAACAACAGGTGAAAGCCTGTTCTAATTTATAGAAGGAAAGGTGGGTGACCAAATTGGGAAAAAAAAGCTTGGGTAGTCATGCGTTTAATATTGTGAATGTAGCATTCTTGGCTTTACTCGCATTGAGTATGTTCCTTCCTATCGCAAACGTTGTTGCCAAATCCTTTAGCGATGTTAATGCATTAACGACTGGTAAGGTTTCACTCTTTCCCGTTGATTTCACATGGATTAATTACCAGTATGTGTTTAGTGATATTTCGATTATTCGTTCAATGGGTGTTACGATATATATTACAATTGTGGGAACTTTGATTAATCTGATATTAACTTCTACTTTGGCTTATTCATTGTCTAGAGAAGAATATGTAGGACGCCAGTTTTTTTTGATTATGGTTTTAGTTACAATGATTTTTCCTGCTCCTCTAATCCCTTTGTTCGTTTGGATATCAAATTTAAACCTGATGAATTCATTGTGGGCATTGATGTTACCGGGAGCGATCAGCGCTTTTAATTTCTTCGTGATGAGGTCGTTCTTTCAACAAATACCCAGCGAATTGATTGATTCTGCAAGAATGGATGGTTGCGGAGAGTTGAGGATGCTGTGGAACATTATTCTACCTTTATCTAAGCCTGTTATGGCCACGATTGGATTGTTCTACGGAATTATTCATTGGAACACATATATGCATGCCTTATATTTCATTAATGATCCTCGTCTTTATCCATTACAGGTCAAGTTAAGGCAGATGTTAATTACAGACGATATCCAGGTAGATGCACAGAACACACCATTCAGTGATCTCATAGGCTCACCTGAAGGCATCCAGATGGCTACAGTTGTTGTTGCAATGGTTCCAATTATTATGGTCTATCCTTTCTTACAGCGTTTTTTCATTAAAGGAATGTTGCTTGGTTCGATTAAATCTTGAAAAAAGACAAATCGATATAAAATCAGTCCATTGTTGAGAAAAATGCAGCGTTCTACAATGAGCATGTAAGCGTTTTTAATATATATTAATGAAATGAGGGGTAGTATGAAAAAGTGGACGATGTTATTGCTAATGTTCGTGCTTACGATTAGTACGATTGTGGGTTGTGCAAACAATAATCAGGCGAGCGACGATGCTAAGAATGAGAAACCGGCCGCAGAAGAGAATAAGTCGGATACGCCTGCTGTTGAGGAGAAGAAGGATCCCACCAAATTCTCGATATCTTTGCGAACATTAAAGTTCGGTTATGTTGAGAACCATTCGAACATTAATGAGGATAAATGGGTGAAGCATCTTGAGGAATTAACGAACACAGATTTGGATATTAAGCTGGTACCTCACGCTGAATTTGAGCAGAAGATGGCGCAATTGTTCGCTATCAATGATATTCCAGATGTTGTACAAGGAAGTGGTGGAGTAGCTGGTAAGGAGCTAGCAGGTTCAGTTCAAGCTGGCGTCTTCATGCCTCTTGATGAATTACTGAAGGAGCATGGGCAGGATTTATTAAAGGTCATTCCAGAAGCTGCTTGGAAGCAACAGACATATGAAGGTCAGATCATGGCTATTCCCGAATGGTTAGGTAATCCTGCTAGAAGAGCGACTTGGATTCGAATGGACCTTCTCAAGAAGACAGGTTTGGAAATTCCAAAAACTGTTGATGAATATATGAATGTTCTAAGAGCGTTCAAAGATTTAGGAGTCAAACAACCGTTCGCTGCGCGAGAGAATTTGAAATATGCGGATATGTTCTTCGGTGCTTATGATGCGTTCCCTTATCTATCGATGATGGAACAGCAAGGAGACCAGATTGTACCTAAATTCTTTGATTCAGAGAATATGCAACTAGCCATACAAGCATACAAAACGATGTATGATGAGAAATTAATTAGCCAAGAATTCGCAACTGTGAATCCTACATCCTTCAAAAATTCCATTCTTGCGGGTGATGTAGGTATTTGGAATATGAATGCGAATGAATTGCTGCAATGGGAAGCCCAGCTTAAGGTGAATGTGCCAGAGGCGGATGTCGCGATTATCCCATCACCAATTGGTCCGGATGGTAAAGGAGGTCATTACTTATATGGTCCAGTTACTAGAGCTTACTTCATCAATAACAAGGTAGAACAAGCTCGAGCTGTTGAGATCGTTAAGTACTTTAATTGGATGGTTAGTGATGAAGCGAAGAAGTTCTTCACATTCGGCATAGAGGGGGAAACCTACACAGAAGCTAATGGTGCGATCACTTATGTTCAACCAACGGAAATTCAAGCTATTGACGAAGAAAGATATAGAACAGCGTTTCTCTGGATGGTACAGGATACAACCTACAATGAAGGAATTCTGAGTTTAACCGAGGAAGGCAAAGAACTAATTAATACCTATGACACCTTACTAGCAAACGAAGGTCGGGATGGGATCACATTCGAACCACGACTTGATTCCTTACAGGAGAATCCAGACATTAGCCCAATCTCAGATCAGCCGGCACCGTTAATTCGAGATCACATTATCAAAATGATTTATGGGAAGGAGCCAATTTCTGACTGGCCAAAAGTGATTGAAGAGTGGAAATCTAAGGGTGGAGATGCTGTTATTAAGGAAGCGACTGAGAAATTTAATAAAGGTCAGGGTATAGGCATGCCGCTTAGATAAGCTATAATTAAATGAAAGCTCTTGAGGTGCTCCCTACGATGTTTCGCGGGGAGTATCACTTGCTCAGGATCGGTTACAAGGGCTACAAAGCTGATCATTGCTCAGATTGTAGAGGGGGCTTAACGTTCATGTATCGTGTGCTAATTGTTGATGATGAACCGGTCATTCGTAGAGGGTTAAGCAAGATCATAGAACAATTCGATGCTGCTGTAACAAGTGTGCGTTCTTCGGAAAACGGGATCCAAGCTCTAGATATGATTAGAGTGGAACAGCCCCATTTCATCTTCACGGATATTCGTATGCCAAGAATGGATGGCCTTTCGTTATGTGAAAGAGTATCGAAGGATTACCCCGATATACAAATTGTTGTGATTTCCGGCTATAGTGATTTTCAATATGCACAAAAATCACTTATATATGGTGTGAAGGACTACCTGCTTAAACCGATTACTAAGAAACAAGTGCAGGGTGTAGTTCAGAAGCTTATTGCAAACCTTACCAAAAGCGGCAATCCACCGGTATACCTTTCCATGGTTAAGCTGGATGATTGGGTTGAGCGAATGGAGGATGCCATTTGGTCCTTGCAAAGTAAGCATTTGGACGAGTTAATGATATTGTTAAGGATGGAATTTCAATCCTATAAGTTCGATTTTCAACAAAAATGCGAGCTTCTGAATGAATATTATGGCATTTTAATAAAGAAGCTGAATATGCGGGATGTGTTTCCTTTTGTAAGCGATTTGGATTTAAGAGATTCGATAGATGGTGCAGACGCATTCGAACGCTTTGAAGGTAATATTACACATCTCATTGATGACCTTAGGGTCAAACGCAAAGGTAAAACCAAAGATCCTATTGAGGAAGCGAAAAATTATATAGAGCATCACTTAGCCAAGGAGGTTTCACTTGAAGAGGTAGCAGATGTTCTTGGGTTGAACGCATCTTACTTTAGTCAGTTATTCAAGCAAATGACGGGCGAGACCTTTGTTCAGTATAGAATAAAGCGACGTATGGAGAAAGCCAAGAAGCTATTGGAGAGTGCTCATTATCGGATTACTGATATTTCCTACGAAATTGGTTATGGGGATCATCCGCATTTCACTAAAACCTTTAAGAAATATACGGGTTTATCGCCGTCAGAATATCGCAGAAAGCTCGGTATAGATTAATGTTCAGGAGCTTATCACAGAAGCTATTCATGTATTTTCTCATCGTTATCACGCTATCCTTACTTACTGTAGGTATATTTATTTATAAGCAATCCTCTGTAGCGCTGGATAAGCAAGCAGAGAAGTATATCGCACAAATTATTGATAATGCTTCTTATCAATCGGATCTGTATATGCAGACTTATGAACGAGTGAGCAGTTCGATTCTTTACAATGCGGATGTTAAACGATTTCTGGACATGGAACCAGAGGAGTTTTATCAACATTATGTATACCACAGCAAAATTCGTGATATTCTGGCACCGACGTTTATAACGTACCCTCAGATTAATCTCATCTATATTATTGGAGATCATGGAAAGGCAATTATTGATAATAACCAAGGACTTTCCATTATTAATGATTTCGAACCACAGGAACAGCTGGAATTAATGAATCGTATGACCCCAGATAATGGATCGATTGCGATATTAAATCGAAGTGTTGGAGTAGATTCAGGGGATACGATTACGATAGCACGCAAGATTCGTGGAGCATCTTCACATGAGCCTAATGGAGTGCTTGCAATCGAAATCAGATCACAAGAGCTAGCACAGCTATGGGATCGAGTAGATCTGGGGACAAGTGGATTTTTCTTCGTTCTTGATGCGTCAAGTGAAATCATCTACTATCCCGAGGAGCTAGAGATAACAACCAGCATATCTAGCAGGGACATTCAGAAGATTGTTGAGGAAGATAATCATAGCTTCGCTTCAGAAGTGAATGGTGAGAAGCGCATGTTCGTTACGCGGACATCGGATTATTCAAACTGGAAATTAGTTGTATCGATGTCTTTAGATGAGTTGAGAGCACCGATATCAACGATTCGTACGACAACACTGATGGTAGGACTCCTTACATTAATCGCGGCCCTATGGCTTGCGTATCGATTCGGCAAATCGATTGTTACTCCCATTCTCAGGCTGAAAGATGGTATGCGTGAGACGGAGAAAGGAAATTGGAGCATTATCGTGAGTCAGCGACAGGATGAAATCGGAGGTTTGGTTCATAGCTATAATCTGATGGTCAGCAGGTTGTCTGAGATGATCGAGAAGGTGTATGAGGTAGAGCTACGGAATCAGAAGACGGAGCTGGAGCTACAGGATATTGAACTTGAGCGGCAAAGAGTGGAGTTCCAAGCGCTTCAGCTACAGATAAATCCCCACTTTCTATATAACACTTTAGAAACGATCAATTGTTATGCAATTGTACAGGATTCTGAGGAAATTAATGAGATGGTGGAAGCAATGGCTTATATGCTTCGCTACTCGACTCAGACGAATATCGAAGAGATTACGATCGCCAATGAGCTTAATCATGCAAGGAATTATTTGATTATTCTTAAGCACCGTATAGGTTGGGAATTTGAAATTGATGTGGTTGTGCCTCCTTCTCTGTTACTTACGAAGATGGTCAGATTGACCCTGCAGCCGCTAATTGAGAACATATTCCAACACGCTTTCCCAGAAGGCATTGAAACTGTTCACTTCATACGGATTGATGCAAGACAACAAGATAACTTGTTCCAGGTTATTGTGGAAGATAACGGTGTAGGTATTGACCCGCAGAAATTGATGGACTTGAACGACCGATTGAGAATGAATAAGCTCGAAGAAGCGCCTCGTTCAACCATTGTGCATGGCAGAGGTATCGGTTTGCTGAATGTGCATCGCAGAATTCAGATGGTATATGGCGAAGAATTTGGCTTATCTATCGAAAGCGAGCAGGGGCAAGGGACTACAATGATCATGTCCATGCCTCGTGAATGGAAGGGGAAAAGTTAAATAACAATTGGGAGTTGAATTGATATGCATATAAATCTAGCAGGTCAGATCGCATTAGTAACGGGTTCTAATGGCGGGATTGGTCGAGCAATCGCTGAGAGATTGGCAGCAAGTGGTGCAATGGTAGCTGTTCATTATAATTCTAATAAAGAACAGGGAGAACAAACGGTTTCACTCATTCATGGTGCTGGTGGTAAGGCAGCTCTATTCCAAGCAAATCTGACTGACATTAAGCAGATAGAACATATGATGATTCATATAAATCGAGAATTTGGTGGAACCGTGGATATTCTAGTTAATAATGCAGGGCACTTGGTGAAGCGTGTGCTTAATTTGGATATGACAGAAGAGCATTATAACAGGGTGATGGATGTCAACTTTAAATCCTGCGTGTTTATGTGCAAAGCTGTAGCAGAGGGTATGAAGGTTAAAGGTAAAGGTAAGATTGTCAATGTCACTTCCGTTGCTGCTCATAATGGAGGAGGACCTGGCTCTTCGATTTATGCTGCAGGAAAAGCAGCAATGCTCGCTTATTCCAAGGGTCTGGCTAAAGAGCTAGCGAATAGTCAAATTCTAGTGAATGCAGTGTCTCCTGGATTTATTGGACAAACTGCGTTTCATGACACATTCACACCTGATGAGGCTAGAAAGTCAACGATTAATGGTATACCACTTGGGCGTGAGGGTACTCCGGAGGATGTTGCTAACGCAGTATTATTCTTGGCTTCTGCCATGTCGGATTATCTTACTGGTGAGTCCATTGAAGTTAATGGCGGGATGTTCATGCGATGAGAATTCAGGAAAAGCTAGAATTATGTTCATGGGCTGTTGAAGCGGTTGATCTGCTGCGGGTTGAGCTCAAGCCCTTGCTCGAAACTGGATTTGTTATTCCTGTTGAACCAGGTGGATGGTGGCATCAATACGTCTGTCCTACTCACCATACGGAGCTATTATTCAATCCTATGGAAGAGAATGCAGAGGTGTATCGGTGTTCTCATGGATGTGAGCTACTGGGGGAGCCTTATCACGGTGCATGGCTAGTATTCAAGCATCAATCTTTGGCTAGGTATTTGCTTCAGTCTGCAGCAGTCTATGCAGCAACACATGATGAGCAATATGCGAGGCTAAGCCGTGAAATACTATTAAGGTATGCCGAACAATTCCCGCTCTACCCTGTTCACCCAGAAGCCCAGCCTTGGATGTTAAAGGGGAGAGCGTTCCATCAAGCCTTAACGGAAGCAATCTGGGTAACAACCTTGTTGCGTGGTTATCTGCTTCTTCGTGATGAAGGAGTGGACTTGTCTGCGGATCAAGATAAATTCGAACCGTTTCTAGTTATGCTCGAGGAGAGTATGACGCAATATCGACATATACTCATCCATGAGAAGAATAATCCTGAGAATAATTATACAGCTTGGTTGAATGCTGCATTGTCCTGTGTTCATGCTATTCGTGGGGACAAGATTAAGCTGAAGCAGATTATTGAGGGTGAGGGAGGTTTACTTCATCACCTCACAATTGGTGTGAATCCTGATCAATTCGAATTCGAAGGTAGTGTCTATTACCATATATTCGTACTTCGTGCATATCTAATCACTGTAGAGATGGCTGAACGATTTGGTATGAATCTTTATAACGTTAAGGGAGAGCAAGGTCAATCATTCAAGGGTATGTTAGATGTTCTAGTAAACTTAGCTGATCCAAATGGTGAATTACCTGCGCTGCATGACGGTCCCTACAAACGAATTCCATATGCTAGAGAGATATCAGAGATTATCGAGATTGGACTAAGTAAGTATCAGGACACCTCCTTTATTCCCCTACTAGCAGAAGCTTATCGCCAGTTGAATGAAGGCAAACTACTACGCAATGGGGTGGAGGCTCTAGTATTCGGGATTGGGGATTGGCAGCTAGATTCCGTTAAGGATAATGATCATTCCTTGTTGCTACCCGAGTCTGGATTTGCCGTTCTACGACAAGCAGGTAATGCGCTATCACTCATAGTCGACTTTGGTCCTCATGGAGGCTCACATGGTCATTATGATAAATGTAATATCATATTAAACCATAAGTTAGGTCCAATCGCACCCGAGTTAGGAATGGTTCCTTATGGTTCTGCATTGCGTAAAGGCTGGTATGCAGAGACGGCAAGTCATAATACGGTTGTTGTCGGTGGTCAATCGCAGAAACCACATGTTGGTAATTGTATGAAGTTTGAGATCACATCTGCATATAGTTATATCTGGACTAGCACTGATCAAGCATACGAGGGCTGTGTGATGAATCGCCACTTAATGCTGACACGGGATTGGCTGTTGGATTGGTTTGAGGTTACGTTAACAGAGTGTAATGAGGAGCAACACATAGATTGGTGGCTGCATACAGCGAATGAATTCGATCTGCAGAGGACGGTTGGTTTGCAAGATGAACATGACCAATTGGGTATGGAGGACGGATATAGTCACGTTCAACCCATTTCGCGATTCTATAGTAATTCTGGTGACAAGCAATGTGATATTAAGCTCTATGTAAAAAACGGAGCTACAGATGAGAATGCTTTAGCTAATGTAAGTATGTCCACCCTGCTGAATCCTCTTACATCGATATACAAAGTACGAACTCCAGGGACAGCTGTTGACCCAAGTCGCGTCATGGAGGGTATCATGCATCGTCAAACAACCAAATCAGCACGATTTATTACCGTGTTTCGGGATAGCAATGAGTTTGTCGACTTAAACAGCTTTGGTTCGCAGCAAGGAGGAGAAGGCATTCTAATAGGAACCAGCCAGCAGCATTGGAATGTCATTATGACTGAATCAGGCTTGCAAATCATATAGAAATTGGAGGGGAGATTATTGCGGAAGCCACTATTTCAACCTGAGAGCGGTATTCTTACCGTTCAATACACACCGAATGCATACACGCAACTAATTGAGAATCCACCACGATTCACATGGATGGCGGCACTTCAGGAGGATGATCACTATGTTCTGCAATTCTCTTCTTCGGCTGATTTTGCAGAAGAGCTTACTTCCACTATTCGACCTATTTCATTCAATCTTTACACACCGGATCATGCTCTAGCACCGGGGACTTATTACTGGCGATACGCTTTACTAGAGCCAATATTGGAGACTGCTGATTTATTCCGTGACAGTGATGAGCATTCAGAGTGGAGTCTGGTGAGAAGCTTCACGGTACCTGTGAATTTGCCTGAGACACCTCTCCCCGGAAGAAGGGAACGGTATACGAATACAGACCAAGCGCATCCTCGACTATGGTTGAATTGGGCTGAGCTTGAAGATTTCCGGTACCGTGTGCGACATAATGCGAATGAGTGTGGCTGGGTTGAATTCTATGAGAAATCCGTTGCCCCATGGCTGCATAGAGAGCTAATCCCAGAGCCTGCCCATTATCCTGACAATAAGCGACTAGCTAAGCTCTGGCGCCAAATGTATATCGATTGCCAAGAATCTCTCTATGCCATTCGACATCTNNCGAGGATATTGTATTGATTGAGAAAGCAAAACTATGGCTGCTCCATGTAAATGACTGGGATATCGAGGGAACCACTTCGCGAGATTATAATGACGAGGCGTCCTTTCGAATTGCTGGTGCGTTAGCTTGGGGATATGACTGGCTGTATAACCATCTAAGTGATGCTGAGAAGGAACGCGTTCGACAGAATTTATATCGGCGAACAGAGCAGATTGCTTCTCATGTCATCAACCGTTCGAAAATTCACCAGGTTCCTTTTGACAGTCATGCTGTTCGCTCATTGTCCTCCGTGCTTGTTCCATGCTGTATCGCTATGCTACATGAACAGCATGAAGCAACGGATTGGTTGGATTATACGATTGAATATTATTCAGGCATTTATTCACCTTGGGGTGGTGAGGATGGAGGCTGGGCAGAAGGGCCTTTGTACTGGACGACGGGAANNATGCGATGAATTTATTGAGAAAATATATAGGAATCGATTTTTATAAGCGTCCTTTTTTTCAAAGAACAGGTGATTTTCCTCTTTATTGCAACAGCCCAGATACCATTCGAGCCAGCTTTGGCGATCAATCGACATTAGGGGATCCTACAAGTCTAAAAACTGCGTTCAATATTCGCCAATTTGCCGGGGTAACCGGTAACGGCTTGTACCAATGGTACTACGAGCAGGTGAAGAAGACGGATATCGATGCGGATTCCAAATTCTATAATTACGGGTGGTGGGACTTTCGTTTCGACGAGATGGTATACCGTTATGACTACCCGCTGGTCGATGCTGTAGCGCCTGTGAATATCCCAGAGATTCGCTGGTTTCGTGACATTGGGTGGGTAGCGATCCATCATCGTATGGATAGTTCAGATGAACACATCATGCTGTTAACGAAAAGTAGTCGCTATGGATCGATTAGTCATAGCCACGGTGATCAGAATGCCTTCCTGCTCCATGCATTCGGTGAGCCGTTGGCTATCGAATCAGGCTATTATGTCGCATTTGGATCCACAATGCATAGGAATTGGCGTAGACAAACGATTTCGACCAATAATATTCTAATTGATGGAAAGGGTCAATATGCTGGCAATCATAAAGTGTTGAATATGGCTGCTTCGGGTACTGTAGAGGAGATCATCTCTGACGATACATACAGTTATGTGCGATCGAATGCTACAGCGGCCTATCAGGAGAATGTGCCCTATCTAGAGCGGTATGTGAGGGAAATATATTTTTGTAATCATTCGTATTTTGTGATTGTGGACTATATTGACTTGACACAACCTGGGAAGGTGGAATGGCTGTTCCATACGCTTTATAAGATGAAGCTTTCTAATCAAGCTTTCCAAGTCATAGGCGAGAAGGCTAATATGATGGGTCGATTTGTATACAGCTCATCAGGGGATGTAATCCTGTCTCAGCACGATCAATTCGTCGATGTCGATCCGCAAGAGATAGAGGGGTTGTCGAATCATTGGCATCTACATGCGACTTCGAACATGGCAAGAAATCACCGATTGGTCACTTTATTAGTGCCGATGAAGAAAGATGAGAACAAATATGTTTCCTATTTCTTAGATGATCAGGACCACGGTGTGCACATCTATCTGACTGACCACGGACTAACTCGGAAGATTGAGGTTCAGAAGGTGTACTAAGCAAGGAATGGGCAATATGTGGTATCATACATCACATATTGCCCATCTATTATTATTGCTTATATAAGAGTTCTACTCAATCGTCACAACAGCTGAGCTTGTTTCTGCAATCCATTCGATTTCTGCGCCGATAGCATCCGTTATGAACCGAAGTGGGACATAGGTCTGACCATTGCTGATGAAGGTGGCAATAGGCATGGTCTCAGCAGTGCCATTCACGGTAGCTTTGTCGCTATCTACCTTTAATGCAATTGTTGTCCCATCGTAAGGGCTTGTGATTGATAATTCGCGAGTAACACCGTTCCAATCTAACTGTAAGCCTAGGCCATCTGCAAGACTTCTAGCAGGAACTGACATCATACCATTCTTAACGATGGCTAGCTCATATGGCATGTAATAATCGTACTCGTACTCGTAATCTGTGTAGAATGTAGCGGTTTTACGAGTGGCGTGCAGGTCTTCCTTCATAAACGCGTAGAGTACGGATTCCTGATCAAGCATGGAGATGAAGTCATCATCCGGTGAGGTTGCATCTGCCATATACAGTGCATCTTCAGCATCATACATAAGAGGGTCAGCGGTTACCGTCTTATTATGATTCCAGAATTGCCCGTGGCCTTCTATCCTCACAGTGGAGATTCCTTCAAGTTCAACTTCCTCAGCTTCTTCAGGTGTAATAGAAAGCTCGAAATCGGATTTGCGAACATGCAGTGATGAATCGACATACAGATCATTAATCATATAGGTGTTGTCGTTCAGGATGGGGTTGATATCACTCAACGTTGACTCATCTTCTAGCATCATCAGGAACATTAATAATCCCTGCTTGAAGAATGTATGAATAAATTCGATTTCTAATTCACGATCAGAGGAACCCGGATTTCCAAAGCCTAGTCCCAACCCATAGAGGTTATCGTCCTCTTCCGTTGCGTTTGCTTCCATTACATCATATAACTGACCAATGAATACCTTCATTCCTTGATCGTCCATAACGAGATTCCTTAAGAATTTTTTGAATAAGGTCAGCATCTCTGGACCCTTGATGTCCGAATGGATTTTGTAAAGCGATAGGCTCTCACCATTCACATTCTCATTCACATGCTGTACGGTAATATCTTTAGGGTTTACTAGGTGCTTCACAATTAAGGTTGTCAATGATTCTGCAAGAGCTTTCTCCTGTATCGAATCCGTTGTTAATGCACTCGATTCACCCATTCCTGTCAAGTCGGATAGCGGGTTAGTAGCAGAGTCCATTGGTATGATGATAGGTACACTGGCTCCTTCGATTTGCATAACCATCTCTGTGCGGTTCATTGAAAGCTGGAATGGAATTTCCCCACGAGTAATGACCAGCTTCCCTTGAGCGGACATGGTATCCCAATCCTGCTGCTTGAAGCTCTCTACAACTATCTGCATACCGTTAATCGCTTCGATTATCTCTAAGGTTTCTGGATTTGCATCTGCCGATTCATCTGGTACAAGATGAAGGGATAGGTTCATAGTGCCTTCCATAGAATTTGCTATCACTTGATTGACTAACATCTTATTAAGATCTACCCCACCGATGGATTGACAGCCTGTAACGATTACTAACACGGACAATAATACAAGCAGTAATGCCTTTTTCTTCATAGAGCTTTTCAAATTTGTTCACTCCCTGATCTCTGTAATGACAACACTCATAAGTATTCAACAGCAGAACTCAATATCCTTCCTGTATATGGAATTTTTTACAGCCGAAGTATTCAATAAAATCTACACAAAATGCACATGATCCTCATATGGAATTGCATAACGTCTAATGGTACAATAAAGCAATTACACTAAACATAAGCTTATGCTTACGGGTGTTAATCAAAAATAGCTAATGCTAACGAATTAGTTCTGTTCAATGACTCACTTCGAAAGCTTATATGGCTAATACAAAACTTTTAGGAGGTTTCACATGAATGTCAAACAGAGATCAATTGAGCAGCTGTCGATAGATACAATTCGCACACTTGCCATTGATGCCATTGAGAAAGCCAATTCAGGTCATCCTGGTATGCCGATGGGTGCAGCACCTATGGCCTATGAGCTGTGGTCTAAATTTATGAACCATAATCCAGCCAATCCGAAGTGGATCAACCGTGATCGATTTGTACTATCTGCTGGTCACGGATCTATGTTGTTGTATAGCTTACTTCATCTGTACGGTTATGAGGATGTGACCATGGATGAGATCAAGAAATTTCGTCAATGGGGTAGTAAGACACCAGGACATCCAGAATACGGCCATACTAGTGGTGTTGATGCAACGACAGGCCCATTGGGTCAAGGGATCGGGATGGCAGTAGGTATGGCTCTGGCTGAGGCGCATTTAGCAGCAACCTATAATCAAGCAAGCTTTCCTGTCATTGATCATTTCACCTATGCCATTTGTGGAGACGGGGATTTGATGGAGGGATTGTCGAGCGAGTCAGCTTCCTTAGCTGGACATCTGAAGCTAGGAAAGATGATCGTTCTGTATGATTCTAATGATATCTCGCTAGATGGCGAATTGAATTTATCGTTTTCTGAGAATGTTCAGACCAGATTCCAAGGATATGGCTGGCAGACCTTATATGTAGAGAATGGTAATGATCTTCAAGCCATACATAATGCTATCGCTGAAGCGAAGAGCGACCTAAGTCGCCCGACCCTGATCGAGGTTAAGACTGTGATTGGCTATGGTAGTCCGAATAAGCAGGGCAAAGGTGGCCACGTGGGTCCTCATGGTTCCCCGCTTGGTAAGGAAGAGACAGTATTAACGAAGCAATATTATGAGTGGGCTCATGAAGAATTTCAGGTTCCTGATGAAGTTTATGCACATTTCGCTCAACTACGAGAGCAAGGCGCCAAGCAAGAGCAGCAATGGGTAAGCATGTTCGAGAATTACACGAAGGCATATCCAGAGCTAGCAGGGAAGTTTACTGCTGCCGCAGATGATACTCTACCTGAGGGTTGGGATTCTGCATTACCTTGGTACACACCTGAGGACAAAGGAATGGCAACTCGTGCCGCATCTGGTAGTGCACTGAATGCGATTGCGCAAGCTGTACCTTATCTTGTTGGTGGGTCCGCCGATTTGGAATCCTCCACAACTACACATCTGAAGGGCTTATCAATCTATAATTCAGACAATTATGGCGGTCGTAATGTGTATTTCGGTGTTCGTGAATTCGGTATGGCAGCTGCCGCTAATGGTATGATGCTTCATGGTGCTGTTCGACCTTATGTAGGTACATTCTTCGTGTTCTCTGATTACCTTCGTCCGGCAGTACGTCTAGCTTCGATCATGAGCTTGCCTGTTATTTACGTATTGACTCATGATAGCATTGGTGTTGGTGAAGATGGTCCAACGCATGAGCCAATCGAACAATTGCCAGCATTGCGTATAATTCCAGGTGTTACTGTTCTCCGTCCAGCAGATGGCAATGAAACTACAGCAGCTTGGAGATATGCGATGGCTAACAAGCAGGGTCCGGTTGCATTAATCCTGACTAGACAAGCATTGCCGATCCTTGAAGGCACTAGAGAGAAAGCGCTAGACAGCTTACCACAGGGTGCATACATTCTCTCAGAAGCAGCTAATAATCAACCTCAAGCGATTCTTATCGCAACAGGCTCCGAGGTACAGCTTGCTGTTAGATCGCAGAAAGCACTCGCTGAGCAAGGCATTCATGTTCGCGTTGTTAGTATGCCGAGCTGGGAGTTGTTCGAGAAGCAATCACAAGCATATAAGGAAACTGTATTGCCTCCAGCGATTACTGCTCGTCTTGCTATAGAGATGGCTTATCCACTAGGCTGGGAGCGTTATGTTGGAGATAAAGGTGCAATTCTAGGAATTAGTATGTTTGGTGCTTCTGCACCTGGAGATCGGATTATTGAGGAATATGGTTTTACAGTTGATAATGTGGTAGCCAAGACGAGAGCATTGTTGTAAGTCGCAAGTCGCAATGATCTTAATAATAACGTAGTAAATCAGATGACCCGAGCCCATTCCTGAGCTTCGGGTCAATCTATTGAAATTTATATGATAAGGGAGCTTGAGTTATGAATCAATTTGAGCAAGTAACCGTAGTGAAGAAAGCTAATGTATATTTTGATGGTAAAGTTACAAGTCGTACGGTCGTATTTGCAGATGGCACTAAGAAGACTTTAGGTATCATGCTACCCGGACAGTATGAATTTGGTACAGATGTCACAGAAATTATGGAAATTCTCGCAGGAGACCTAAGTGTTCAATTGCCAGGCTCAGACCAATGGATATCCATTGAAGGAACTGGTGAATTTACTGTGCCAGCGAATGCGAAATTTAAGCTTGATATTCGTAAGGTTACTGATTATTGCTGTTCATATCTATAGAACCAGTTGCGCGGGCATTATGATTCGCTGATTGCCTGTTCGATCTTACTCTGTATGTAAGCTTCTAACCTTTTCTTAGTGGGTGGAGCCATTCCCGAGATTAAGCAGCCATAGTTAAATACATGATCTTTCCGCTCGATTCGAATGATTTTCCCTGTAACTGGCGGTAATTCGGCTTCCTTAGGGAAGTGGATCACAATGAACATCTCTTTGGCAAGCGGCGTGCTGCAAGTAATTTGCAGACCAGAATCGGACAGGTCGTAAAGTGAAGCCTCCATCGATTGACCTGAGAATGAGCCTTCATTCTCCCATTGATATATTGATATTTGCAATTTGATATCTAGTGGTATACGGACACTCCTACGACGATTATCGACTGCGGGGGTGTCTTTCTTCTCATGCTTATTACGCGAGATCTGGTGATGCATCCAATCCTCATAGGAATGAATGAGGGCAGACATATCTAGGTCGCCTAGACCTTTGCTTAAACCGATTCTATATAAGTTTTCGACTGTCTGTAATAATGGTGTTGGAAGCTGGAGGGAAGCGGCTTGAGTACTTGCCAGCTGTAAGTCCTTAAGCATATGCTTAAGAGAAAAATGTGGGCTGAAATCTCGATCGAGAAGCTTCTCAATCTTCATATCAGCGATTCTGCTAGCGGCGCCACCGGATTGTACGAGCTCGACGAAGGCGTCTAGATTAATCCCGCTCTTGGATGCAATAGCGAGCCCCTCAATTAAGCCAGATATGTTGATACCAACAATGGTATTTAAAGCTAGCTTTGTTCTTGAGCCTGTCCCCGGAGCACCCATGAAGTAAACCGCCTTACCCATATCCAATAAAATGCCTCTATAATCCTCTAGAAGAAGTCCATTACCACCAACGATAAAGACTAGTGTACCCTCAACGGCACTATCCTTGCTACCAGTGACCGGAGCATCGAAGAAATCTACATAATGCTCGCTTAGCTCTGCATGCAAACGAATGCTCAGTTCTGGAGATACTGTACTACAATCGAATATAACCAATCCTGGGCGAATCCCGTTCATGACCCCTTCGTCACCGTAGATAATTTCCTCAATGGCTTGATTGTTACTTACCATAATGAATAGAACATCAACGGTTCGGGCAACATCCGCAGGGGTAGACACAATATCCGCACCTAACCTTTGGAATTCAGCCGACTTGGAGCTAGTTCGATTATAGATGGTCACAGAATAACCTTTTTTTAGCAGATTGGTCGCCATTGGCGCACCCATAATGCCTAATCCGATAAATCCGATGGATTTCATCGCAGCCTCACCTCTTGTATCTATTGTAGCATGTTCACATAGTATGGTAAATTTTAAGTTAGAGGAATCTAGATTAAATAGGAGGAGATAAAATCATGACTGAACGTTTAAATTTTGATTACAGTAAAGCTCTACCATTCCTTGGTGAACATGAGGTTGGCTATCAATCCGCACAAATTCGCACTGCACATGATCAGCTTCATCAGCAGACGGGGGCTGGGTCAGAGTATCTGGGCTGGATCGACCTTCCAACTCAGTATGATCGTGAGGAATTCTCGCGAATTCAGCAGTCAGCTAATAAGATAAAAGCAGATTCTGATGTGCTTGTGGTCATTGGTATCGGAGGTTCTTATCTAGGAGCAAGAGCGGCAATCGAGATGCTGTCGCATTCCTTCTATAATATGCTGCCGAAGGAGAAGCGCGATACACCTGAAATATACTTCGCAGGTAACAACATCAGCTCGACTTACTTAACTCATCTTCTTCAGCTACTAGAAGGCAGAAACTTCTCACTGAATGTGATCTCTAAATCAGGAACAACTACAGAGCCTGCAATTGCGTTCCGTGTGCTGCGTGAAGCATTAGAGAGTAAGTATGGTAAAACTGAAGCTCGTAAGAGAATTTATGCGACAACAGACAAATCTAAGGGAGCTTTGAAGAAGCTGGCAACCGAGGAAGGCTACGAATCCTTCGTTATACCTGATGATGTGGGTGGACGATATTCGGTTCTAACTGCAGTAGGCTTATTACCTATAGCTGTTGCTGGCATTGATATTGAATCCATCATGCAAGGTGCCGCCGATGCATCTAAGGAATATGCTAATCCAGATTTGGACAATAATGCCAGCTATCAATATGCCGCTGCGCGCAACGCACTATACCGTAAGGGGAAGGTTACAGAAATCCTCGTTAATTATGAGCCAAGCCTACATTTTGTTTCGGAGTGGTGGAAGCAGTTATATGGAGAAAGCGAAGGTAAGGACAGCAAGGGTATCTTCCCTGCAGCCGTTGATTTCTCTACCGATCTTCATTCAATGGGACAATTTATTCAAGAAGGTAACCGTAATATCTTCGAGACTGTCATACAGGTAGGACAGCCTAAGGAACAGATCGCTATTACTGCTGACGCTGATGATCTTGATGGCTTAAATTTCTTAACAGGTAAGACTATGGATTTTGTAAACAAGAAGGCTTTTCAAGGCACTCTGCTTGCTCATACGGATGGTGGCGTTCCAAACCTGATTGTGACGATACCGGAAATTAGTCCTTATTGGTTCGGTTACCTTGTATACTTCTTTGAGAAGGCTTGTGGTATTAGCGGCTACTTACTCGGTGTAAATCCATTCGATCAACCGGGAGTAGAGGCGTATAAGAGGAACATGTTCGCCTTACTCGGCAAGCCTGGATTTGAGCAAGAGAAGGCTGAGCTAGAGCAACGATTGTAGAATGTCTAATAAGGGGCGGTTCATCTCAATGGTGAACTGCTCTTTTTGAACAAATGAGCAAGGACGTGATCTTTATGCTGCAAAGCTACATGACCGTTCAATATATGAATTCCGCTGAAATTGTCATCAAGCGTTCACGGTTTATTGGACATGCTAAACCAGTGGAGACAGAGGAAGAAGCGATTGCCTTCATTGAAGAAATTCGTAAGCTGCATAACGATGCGACTCATAATTGTTATGCATACATGATAGGAGAACGAGATCAGTTTCAGAAGCAGTCTGATGCTGGTGAACCTAGTGGAACTGCAGGTAAACCCATTCTAGAAGTGATTAAAAATCGTCACCTGAAGAACGTAGTCGTTGTCGTAACTCGTTATTATGGTGGTATAATGTTAGGTGCAGGCGGATTAGTCAGAGCTTATACTGATAGTGCTGTGGCAGGTATTGACTCAGCGGTCCCTGTATGGAGAAAACTCCACCAGGAGGTACGAATCGAGGCCGACTACACATGGCACGGTAAGNNTGAGCTCAGGCAGTCGGGAACTCTGATTAAGGAAACACTATTCACTGAGCGGGTAGTCATTCATTGTTTACCTCTATATGCTGAGGTGGAGCAGTTCGTTGCCAGGATGACAGATCTTACACAAGGTCAGTGCCCTATTCAGTTTGGTGAGGTCGAATATCGAACACATCAGATGGATAGTTACAAAATCTAGTTCGAATGAGGAGTGTAATTAGGAATGAATTGGGATTCGCATCTTATACATGTTAAGTGGTTTACAGATAGAATAACTGAGCCGCTACCTATGAATGAAGTATTAAATTTAGCTTTTCTATTCTGGCTTGCAGTCACCTTAGTTGGCTTGTTGATATCTGCTATCTTCAATACGCATATTCTTAGAGTGGGCTTCGTTCAGAGTATTGACCATACGTTATCAGGGCTAAAACCATACACGGTACATATTCTTCGAGTAGGATTGGGAATCGGTATCCTGCTTCAATTAATTGAGGGCTCTTACTTGGCACCTGAATTTCATTCTGAGAGCAAATGGATTTTAGTCATGCTGATCCTTGCTTTACTTGGTCTTATACTTAAGCGAACACTATTCGTCAGTGGGCTAGCATTGCTCGTGCTATATATAAAAGCCACTTATGAATATGGCTTCTTCCATACACTCGATTATTTGTTCTATGGTGGTATCATATACTATTTGGTCGTTTATGGAACAAGATTGAAGGAAACGGCTATTCCTGTTCTGTATGCACTCACGGGCTTATCATTGGCTTGGGTTGGAATTGAGAAGATGACAATGCCTATCCTTGCTTATGACATCATTCAAGAGTTTAGTGTGCCCACATTCGGATTCAGTATGGAGAATTTTGTGTTAATTAGTGCTTTTATTGAGCTTGGATTAGCGTGGACTTTCATAACAGGCATTCTGAATCGGTTTGTATCCATACTTGTCACATTGGTGTTCATAACCACAACTACAGTATTCGGATATACCGAAATTGTAGGTCATACGATCGTTCATACTTTATTGATTATGTTCATTATCCAAGGTGGGGGCGCCTTTAAGACGCCATTCGAATTTCATCGTTCGCCGCTACTTCGCTATTTATTCGTTATCGTCAATTTTGGAGTTTTATTATTTGGTATGATGTGGATTTATATCGCAATGGGAACGTAATATTGAAACATATTGTTCAGTAGAATGAATCCTTTATATTAGGAAATCGTAATAAGGAGTGTGATATTCTTTATCATTCTTTTCTAGGGAGGGACGCTCAAGATGTCAGCATGGATGATATGGGTAATTATCGGTATTGTGTTAATCATTGCGGAGATGACTACGTTCACGTTCTATCTATTATGGTTGGGAATAGGCGCACTCGTTGCTGCCGGTGTGGCTATGCTATTCCCCGATAACTGGTTACTGCAAATATTGGTTTTAAGTCTAGTTGCAATAGGGTTAACATATTTTACGAAACCACTAACGAAGCTTATGCATGGAAAAAAAGGATTTCGCGATGCGATCGAGGATCTTGTTGGAAGACCAGGGGAGGTCGTAGAGGCAATTGAATTTGGCTCAATGGGTATTGTTCGAATTGGTTTAGAAACTTGGAGCGCTACTGCAGATGTACCAATCGCTGTCGGTGAGAAAGTGATTGTTGAGCGTCGTGGAACTACAGTTGTCCATGTTAGAGTTCTAGGATAACGATATCGTAAAGGGACGGCTAACCAAATACCGTAGAATTTAGAGAGGAGAATAATCAATGGATTTTGGAATTGTTATGCTGCTTGTCGTAATTGGATTGGTTGTTGTTATCGTGTCAATGTCAGTTAAGATTATTCCGCAGCAAGAGATTGGTGTTATGGAGCGATTAGGTAAATTTCATAAGCTTCTGACACCAGGTCTTAATATTGTGGTACCGATTATTGATCAGGTTCGCAAATATCATGATCTGCGTATTCAACAGGCGAATGTACCTCCGCAGACGGTCATAACCAAGGATAATGTTCAGGTTCAGATAGACACGATAATTTTCTACCAAGTGGTTAATGCGGAGCAAGCTACGTATGGTATAACCGATTATGGGATGGGTGTACGCAATATTACTACGGCAACCCTAAGACAGGTTATTGGTAAGCTGGAGCTGGATGAAACTCTATCGGGTAGGGAGAAAATTTCGACAGATATTCGAATAGCGCTCGATGAAGCGACTGAGAAGTGGGGGGTGCGAATTGAACGCGTCGAGGTTGTAGACATTAATCCGCCAATAGATATTCAGGAAGCGATGAATAAGCAGATGAAGGCAGAACGTAGCCGTCGAGCGATTATTCTAGAGGCAGAAGCTGCAAAGCAGGATCTGATTTTAAGGGCGGAAGGTCAGCGTCAGAGTGTTATTCTCAAAGCCGAGGGTGATAAGGAAGCGCGTATACGTGAGGCAGAGGGCTTCCGTCAAGCACAAGAGCTCGAGGCTGCAGGTGAAGCGAAAGCAATACAACTCGTTGCGGAGGCTGAACGAAATCGGATTGAACAGCTGAAGGCTGCAGGTCTTGATGAAAATTTCTTAGCCTACAAATCATTCGAAGCACTGAAGGATATTGCTGATGGACCAGCGAACAAGGTGTTCATTCCTTCGAGTGTCCTCGATACGCTTGGAAGCTTGGGTGCAATGGCTGAGGTTTTGAAGGCGAAGGACGGTAAGTAACGAATGAATACACAGAAGATCATTACAGCTGCTGAAGCTTTCGTTCGAAGCAAGCTTGCCCATGATTTCAGTGGTCATGATTGGTGGCATATCGATCGCGTCAGGAATAACGCTGTTACCATCGCACGCAAAGAGAATGCTGATGTATTCCTATGTGAGTTGACTGCTCTCCTGCATGATGTTACGGATGAGAAGATTTGTGAAGATGAATTATTGGCTGAGCAACAATTGAAGGATTGGCTGGGAGCACAGCAACTGCCGCCCGAATTAATTGCTGAAGTGTTAGAAATTATCTCAACGATGTCATATAAGGGTGGATCTCGTGCCCCTATGACGACGCTTGAGGGGCGAATTGTGCAGGATGCTGATCGGCTGGATGCCATAGGTGCAGTGGGGATATCAAGGGTTTTCGCATACTCGGGAGCTAAAGGACGACCTATTCATGACCCTGCCGTGAAGCCACGTCAAGCTATGACCAAGGAAGAGTATCGCAATGGTCGTGATACGGCGATTAATCACTTCTATGAGAAGCTGCTTAAGCTTAAGCAGCTAATGAATACGGATTATGGTATTCAGATGGCCGAACAACGACATACTTTCATGGAACAGTATCTAGAACAGTTCTACGGAGAATGGGAAGGTTCGAGATAAATACAAAAAGGACATAAAGTAAAAATCAAGCCAGCTCCGTCGGGATGGCTTGATTTTTTTCGAATTACTGGATTGTTGAATAAAAATTAGATAACGATAGCTCTAGAGATAATAACGAGTAGAATAAACAGAACAAGTATTGCTCCTGTTGAGGTGAAAGCTCCGCCTGCTACTGCTCCCATTGTGTATAACCTCCCTTCACATTGGGATGATGACTGCACCCTTGCAAATATAGTGTACGCAAATTGTCTTAAGGTGCTTGGGTTATGGTCTAGTGCGGAGGAAATGGGCTGTTGTATTAAAGAGCTAAGTGAGGAATTAGCAATTTAGAATAATTTTTTTCTTTTATTATATCGAATTATTAAATACAATAGGGGACAAGACGAACGCTAAGGAGACATTAGGAACATGAGCATATATATCGTTGATGATAATCCAATTAATCTTACAATCATAGAGCAGATGCTTCGGAAAGCTGGGTATCATGATATCCTAAAGACAACCGCAGTGAAGGAATTGTTCGATTACTTGCACATGAATGAGGAAGTTCCATCGGCGAGCAACGTTGATCTAATTCTTATGGACCTGATGATGTATGAGGTTGATGGTATTGAAGCTACACGTCGCATCCAACAGATTGATAGCTTAAAAGATATACCTATTATCATAGTTACGGCCCTTGGGGATTCTGAGAAATTAGCTGAAGCGCTTGATGCGGGTGCCATTGATTATGTGATGAAGCCGTTGAATAAAGTTGAGCTATTAGCGAGAATTCGAGTGGCGCTTAGATTGAAATTTGAGAAGGATTGGCATAAAGATCAGGAGGACCGAATTCGTACAGAGCTGAACTTAGCTAAACAGGTGCAGATGAGTATACTCTCGGTTCCACTTAATGATACACGAATAAGTATTAATGCAACCTATCGTCCATCATCATTGCTAGCGGGAGATTTGTATGCATGGAACCAAATTGATGAACATCGTTACGGAATCATACTCCTTGACGTTATGGGGCACGGGATATCTTCTTCTCTTGTCGGTATGTATATTTCGTCTGTATTGAAAGATACGATCATAAATTTCGTAGATCCTATTGAGGTTATCACTGAATTGAATCACCGAATGAACCGACTAGATATCAAGGATCCCTTTATTCAATATTATTTTACCGCGATTTACTTAATGGTTGACACTGAGAAAGGAGAGGTTGAATATATTAACGCTGGACATCCACCAGGATTTGTACAGGCGAATAATCAGATTTACGAGCTAACGGAGGGTTGCTGTGCTGTAGGCTTATTCCCAGAGATGAGCATGCAGAAGGGAATCATTAAGTATGATTCTGAGATGAATATATTGCTATATACGGATGGATTAATGGAGCATGTAAACGTGCATGATGAGAAGGGGATGGAGCAGGTTGTTAACATATGGTTATCCTCGGAGAAGCAGGAAGCAGATGAGCTATTTGACCAATGTGTGTCTGAAGAGACCGTTGAGCTTCAAGAGGATGATATTTGTATGATTCTGATACATGCTTCGCGAATGAGTAATTAATCTATGAATTGGACTTATATGTTTCAAGATCGTCAAGAATGGGTAATGACAATTCGAATGATCTGATAGGAGTGGGTAGAATGAATTTCCAAAGTAAATTTCATGGTTATACAACAATGACTGACGGCCGTATAACCGTGTTTCTCGAAGGAGACTTCGATTTATCTGCAGCATCGGAATTTAGAACACTAATTGAGCCGTGGCTGCATCGCAAGGATCGAGTGTTAGTGCTCAACCTACGGAAATTGAAATACCTGGACAGTTCAGGGATTGGATTCATAGTTTCCGTGCTTAAATCGCGGAACGAAACTGGTACGGAGCTTGTTGTTGAGGAGATACCGGATAAGATCAAGCGATTATTAGATATGACAGGCGTAACACCGTATTTGACGCAATCATAAATAAAGAGAGAAGGGTCGAATTGTTCATGAAAGATAATAAAGAAGTGATTAGCTTGATCATTCCTGCTCGTGCTGAATACATTGATATTGTTCGACTAACTTTATATGGAATAGCTACAAGGATGGGCTACACCTATGAGGATATTGAAGATATGAAGGTAGCTGTCTCGGAAGCGTGTAATAATGTAGTGCTGCATGCATATGAAAGCTCAGAGGGTAAAGTTGAGGTCAGGTTTGATATTAGTGAATTGGAGCTTAGCATTGCTGTGAAGGATGATGGCAAGAGCTTCGAGCTTACTTCTATTGAGCAATCGACTGTGCCAACAGTAGAACAGCCCCTTAAGGACATTCAAGTAGGTGGTCTTGGGATATTCATGATGCAAGCATTGATGGACAACGTGCAGGTGAGGAACGATATAGGGACTGAAGTGATTCTGACCAAGCATCTTAATAGAGGTGAAGCAATGACATGAATCCTTATGCGGCTTCTCATGACCAATATGATCATATTGGTCAGATATTAGAGTATCAGAAAACCAAGTGCCAGGATATCGCAACCGCATTATTAATTCACTATCAACCCATGATTAAGATGGCTGCGGGCAGGATATCCAGAAACCGCCCAGATTTATTCGAAGATTTGTACCAGGTTGGTCAGATGGCGATGCTTCGTTTATTCGAGCAGTTTGATTCTATGTTAGGTATTCAATTTGAACCTTATGCTATGAAAAGCTTAATCGGTCATATGAAAAACTATCTTCGAGATAAATCGTGGTATGTCCAAGTGCCCAGGCGAATTAAAGAGAAGGGTTCAATGGTTCAGAAGGCGATTGATGCATTGATAATCGAGCTAGAACGTTCCCCTAACATTCAAGAAATTGCGAATTATATTGAGCTCTCTATTGAAGAGACGATAGAAATTCTGTCGAGCAGGGATTATTACCACTATGTCTCCTTGGATACACCTTTAACTACTGATGACAGTTCGGCAACCATAGGAGAGCTGATAGGTAGTTCAATCAATGAGTATGAGAATGCCATCAATCGTATGGATTTACAGGAAGCGATGTCTAATCTTAAGCAAGAAGAACGAAGAGTATTGGAGCTGGCTTTTAAGTTTGGGTATTCGCAGCGAGCGATTGCGGACGAGCTTGGTATTTCACAGATGAGTGTCTCACGCATTCAGCAGCGAGCTATAGCCAAATTGCAACGGATAATGGGGGCGAATGATAATAAAGATCCAGACTGATTCAATTCACTTGGATTGTGTTAATAGGAGTCATCACATCCGCAACTAACAGATAAGGTGGTGACTCATGATGGCAGAGCTGTATAGTATTCCTTGCTTTAATAGTGTGATTATTGTGTGTGAGACAAAGGAGCATGCTTATGATCTATGCATAAAAGGTGCTTCAAACCCTCTAGGCAATGGAACACGACTAAGTACTTATGCGACAGAGGAGAGAGCAATTCAGAAAGCAGATCACTTCTGTGGTATGTATGGTATAGCTAGGGAGAAGGGCTACAACCTCAGAGGGAATGTATTTGTAAAACCTGATCGCGAGGACATACCTGTATCACTATTACTCCAAGTAGATGTTAGCCAGGAGCAGCTATTGTCTCTATTGGAAAATTCCTGATCATAGACGAAGAACAATGTAGCTGTTTATCTAACAATCCAAGAATCTCGATGAATAAAGCAGCACCTATAATCGCTGGAGCTATGGAGTACCCTACTATGATAGGTTCCCATCCACCCCGTATATAGGTATGTAACTACGCCCTTATAAATCCCCCGATAGAGGAGAAGAGTGAAACAAGCTATAAGGTAAGCTCGAACTCTATAGAAGCTTGCTCTAGTCCATTAACGAGTATTGTTAACAGATGAACACCCGCGTAATGTTTCCTTGTGGTCATCTCGTGAAAGCTATGGTTTCGAGTAAATGGGGTAGCCTCGTTAGCTGTGAAGAGCTTCTCAACAATCTGGAATATCTTTCGAGATCGTTTCCCATTGGCCTTCACATAATCGACTGCATACTCTAAGCGCAGTTTATTCGTTTCTTGTGTAGCATTCAGCTTGAAGGAGAAGGAGAAGGATTCGCCAATCGTTAAAAGCTGCCTAGAAAGCTTCAATTCACTAATTTCTATTCTAATATCCTGATGGAAGCCGAACAACTGAAGTGCCAACGGATGACCTTTCTTCAGCAAGGTTCGGCATCCATGCTTAATGATCCAATCCGTGTTCGGTTGTTTGCCATACCAACGA
>DFXU01000079.1 GCA_002383285.1 Caryophanales bacterium UBA4100 | reverse complement strand
ATTGATCACCCCACCGAGCGAGCTCAGCGAAGCGCTTCTGAATGGCGCGGGCTGGGCGATAAACCTCGCCGTAGCCAAGTGGCATTCGCAAGCGGATGGGGCCTCCAGCGCACAGCTATATTCTATGAAAAGGGGGGATTTGAGAGATTACAAGAACAATCGTTACATACAATTTCTACGCAAATTAGGCATATTTGATGAATGTAGAGCGCTAGAGTGTGTGCAACGGAAGAAGTTTCCGCTAGCGTGAGAAGATCAGGTTACTTTCGGAGATTAGCGGAGCTTCTTTCCGCTAGAAGAGCAAATTTGCTGAACGTGGAGCGCTAGGGTGAGTGCAACTGAAGAAGTTTCCGCTAAAGAGAGAAGATCAGTTTATTTTCGAAGATTAGCGGAACTTATTTCCGCTAGAGGAGCACCTTTGAACGACAGAACCGAGCCTTCGAACGAAATTTGGCGGCCTCCTGCGAGCGGATTTATGGGGATACGTATATCATCGTGGATGATCGCGTGGAAGGCATCGGGAATAACGTCTCGCTTGAGTTTACGCATATGGAGTTTTCCGGTAAAGGAGCCTCGCAGCTAGTCATAAAGGGGAGATCGCCGATTGACAAGAATACGATCCATATCCGATTTGCTGGAGAGAACGGGGAAAGTAATCAACTTGTAGAATTTGAGAAATCCAATGGTTACGAAGAACGGGTATTCGAATTGGAGCAGATAACAGGGATGCATAACTTGACATTCGTCTTCATGCCAGGGAGCAGCTTCGACTTTAGCTGGTTCCGCTTTATACCGGGATAAGCAGGGTGGTGATATTTACTCTTATATTATTTTTATTATTGACTATATTCTCAGTCACATGCTATAGTAATCCCAACCTCATAACCCTCAAAGGGGAGTAGTTATTTAAACAAAGTCGTCAATACGTGGCTAACCGCCTCCGGCTTTGTTGCAACGAAGTCATCAACGTTGTTAACGAGACCTTTGCCAATACCGGCAAAGGTCCTTTGTATGCTTAGGAGCCTTTGCCGGCAGCGGCAAGGGCTTTTTATATGGAGTTGCACTTAACAACAAACATTCTTTACGAGGAGGCAGACTTTTTATGGACATTTCTATTTTGCTTGAGTATGGTTGGGTATTGCTGGTTCTTATTGCCCTAGAAGGTCTCTTAGCGGCAGATAATGCTTTAGTGCTAGCGATCATGGTCAAGGATTTACCAGAGTTACAACGAAAGAGGGCTCTATTCTATGGATTGGCAGGTGCCTTTGTATTCCGCTTCGCTTCCTTATTCGTGATTTCATTTCTTGTTGATGTGTGGCAGCTCCAAGCGATCGGTGCGATTTACTTGTTATTGATTGCATTGAATCATATATTCCGTAAAATTCTGGTTCGAAGTGCTAAAGCCGAGGCAGGGTCGGCAACCAATTCACCGAAGAAAACTGCAGGCTTTTGGACTACTGTCATTAAAGTTGAGGTAGCTGATATCGCTTTTGCCGTAGATTCTATTCTAGCGGCTGTCGCATTGGCAGTGGCATTGCCATTAACAACCTTGCCACAGATCGGGGGTATGGATGGCGGTCATTTTCTTGTGATATTTACAGGAGGTTTAATCGGACTGATCATCATGCGCTTCGCAGCAACCTTCTTCGTAAAGCTGCTGCAGCGCAGACCTGGTTTAGAAATCGCAGCCTTCATCATTGTCGGCTGGGTAGGCGTTAAATTAACCGTATATACCCTTTCCCATCCTGCGCTTTCTGTTCTGCCGGAAGGCTTTACCAAGATGCCTGAATGGAAATTCTCATTCTATATTATACTCGTCTTGATTGCTTTAGGCGGCTGGTTCTTATCCAAAGAAAAGCCCGATAACCAGCAAGGAGATTTCGTGTAATGAAGTACATGTTTCGATTCAAGCTCACTTTGCAGTATAATGGTGTGTGCAAGGCACTGAAAACGAAGGAAGGTAACAATGACGGAGGATAATATAACTAGAATTCATATGGACAATCGTGAATTTATTCTGATTGGTACGGCCCACGTGTCCAAGCAGAGCGCACAGCAAGTCAAGGAAGTGATCGAAGCTGAAAAGCCTGATTCCGTATGTATCGAGCTGGATGAACAAAGATACCAATCGATCATAGAGGGGAGTAAGGCGAAGGAAACAGATATTTTCAAGATTATAAAGGATAAAAAGGCGACTTTAATGCTGATCAACCTAGCGATTTCCTCCTTTCAGAGGCGTCTAGCGAAGCAGTTCGGGATCCAGCCAGGGCAGGAAATGGTACAGGGAATTCAATCTGCTCAAGAAATAGGCGCGAATTTGGTGCTTGCGGACCGCAATATTCAAATCACGTTTTCCCGGATATGGCACAACGTGGGTTTATCGGGCAAAGCGAGGCTGATGTTGCAGGTCATATACAGCATATTTAGTAGCGAGAGCATCACGGAAGAAGAATTAGAGAAGATGAAATCGCAGGATATGCTGGATGCGATGCTGCAGGAGCTTACGAATAGCTTTCCGAGCCTAAAGATCCCGCTCATTGATGAGAGGGATCAATATTTGGCGCAGAAAATCAAAGAAGCCCCAGGCAATAAGGTTGTGGCCGTGCTTGGTGCCGCGCATGTTCCTGGCATTAAGGAACAGATCAAGCACGAGCAGGATTTAGTCGCCTTATCGAAGCTTCCCCCCAAATCCATAGTTCCAACGATCGTAGGTTGGGCAATTCCGATCGTCATCGTGGCGCTTATTGCTTATACGTTTATTATGAATCCTTCAGTTGGAATCCAGCAGACACTTAGCTGGGTGCTCTGGACGGGGACGCTATCGGCGATTGGGGCCGCACTCGCATTTGCACATCCGCTCGCGATTGTGGCGGGATTTCTCGCGGCGCCGTTCACCACTTTGCACCCGCTGCTTGCAGCCGGATGGTTTGCTGGCATCGCGCAAGCCTACTTCCACCGGCCAAACGTCCGTGATTTTGAGAATTTATCTGAGGATGTGCTTAGCGTAAAAGGCTTCTGGCGCAATAAGGTTACGCGAATTTTACTTGTTGTCACACTCTCGAATCTTGGAGCAACCTTTGGCACATTCATCGGTGGAGCGGACATTATCCGTCTGTTCTTCGGAAATTTGTGGTAGAACCCAAGAACCGAGTGAATCGCAGTTCTCCAGCCCTGCGTTCGGCTCGGTTCTTAAACATTAAGCTTCATAACACTCGGAAGAGAGGTTTCTCCGCTACATACTGCACCGGAATATCTGGGAGCCTCCGCTGAATTTGTTCAGCGAGAAGCTTCATTCCAGGCTCTTCACTTTCCGCGTGACCAAGCACGATCAGTGCCTTGGGCCTACCCTGACTTGCGGCATCTCGGACATATTCCGGAGTCTCCCATTCTGGGCCTTCTCCATATATAACAAGATCGAGATTCTCCTGCTCAATCAACGGAATCGTTAACCGTCCCCCACCTCTATACCCAGCAAGCAGACCAACTCGACTGCACCGCGTGCCCACGTTCCCAACAGCCCTTACAAAGCCTATATTTAACTTCCTCTTTATATAATCAGCCATATCGAATAGTGTCATTGTGGGTACTTCTAAAACCGAATATGCTGGCTGATGCTTCGTCACATAGGAACTCCATGCTAAGGCTTCGATTAAGCCTACCATTATACCGTCTGGCTGATATCGATGATAATAATCATGAAAGCGATATATAGCTAAATTAGAATTTAGAATAAACATCCTCTTCGCCTGATAGACCGGATCATCCTCGATGACATCGTCTAGGGAGGATTGATGCTGATAGAAAGGACTCTCATGAGCAATAATTAAATTCGCATTCATAGAGACTGCTTTCTCCAGTATACGCTGTGTGGGCATGAAAGCAGTGACGATGCCAGTAACTGCCGTTTGTGGATCACCAAAGCTTAATGAATCCACAGTATTATCCAATAATCCTATCGGCTCAATTAGTATATCTATGACATTCTGAATGGTGGTTTTCATTAGCATTCAAATCCCTTCAACTATTTCACCTAGTCCTTAATCGTTCTAATTATAGCATTTATGAGCCCACCGGCTCTCGCTTCATAAATTTAAGAAAAACTTTATAATTAACCCCATATCTATTTAAACAGTTTCCCTTATCCTAAGAGTGAATCAAGGCTTAGGGGGAAACGAAGAATGAAGATCATCCATGTACTATACGCATTGTATATATATGCGGTATTCAAGATCATCCTGTTTAAGTTCGGCTCGATAGACACCCTATTTCTCTGGCAGCAGCTTAAGCGGAGTCTAGCGAATCCTGATATGATTATCTATCGTTTACAACAAGGTAACATAATTCCCTTTCACGAAATATCCAGTACCATTCATGACGTATCGAATCACGGTCTATTCAACCTGATTGGGAATATTGTGATCTTCATGCCGCTTGGTATATTTCTTGGGCTCATGGCAAGGAGCAATCATATTTCTTATTTAGGCGTGTTCCTACGTTCCTTCAGCTTCAGTTTATGTCTGGAAAGCGCGCAGCTCTTATTGGCTATTGGAAGCTTTGACGTCGATGATCTCTTGCTAAATGCAGGTGGAGGCGTGTTGGGTTTCATTGGTTTCAGACTATATAGCAGTCTAATTGGTAACTATATCCCCTTAACTGAACGGGGAGGAATGAAAACTCGTTATGAATAAACATGACAAGATCAGCATCCTACGACAGTACGAGGAGTACTGTTATCAAATTTGCCACTATATGACGCAGAATGAACAGTTCTCTTCACAGGCGGCTGAGAAGGCTTTGATGATGATTGCTGAAGATGCCCGTTTCTACACGGACTCAGAAGAGACGCGCAAGAAGAAGGTGAAGCGTACGAGCATCAGCTCATCGTTATCTTGCTTGACCGAGCCAAATTAAGCATACTCTGATACAATACGATTAAATACCGACGTAATACAGGAGTGTAATGAATGAAGTCTATTACGATTCTAATCGCTGATGATGAGGTAGAGATTGCTGATTTGATCGAATTACATTTGGCAAAAGAGGGCTATCGCTGTATAAAAGTGGCTGATGGGCTGGAGGCTATACATGCTGTCCAGACACATGCTATTGATTTGGCGATTCTAGATATTATGATGCCTAAGCTGGACGGTTATGAAGTCATTAATTTCATTCGAGAACGGCAACAGATGCCTATCATATTTCTAAGCGCGAAAGCGACTGACCTCGATAAGATCACAGGTTTGGTAAGAGGTGCAGATGATTATGTGACCAAACCGTTCAACCCGATGGAATTGGTTGCTCGTGTGAATGCTCAGCTAAGGCGTTCCATACAGTTTAATCAATCTGCGAACGCGAGCAAGCTTACTCTGGAGGCGGGTGGATTGGTCATCTATACTGAAGAACATACCGTATTCCTCTATAATAAGCAGATTGAGCTTACTCCGAAGGAGTATGACATTCTGTATCTTCTGGTTAGTCATCCCAAGAAGGTGTTCAGCATAGAGAATATCTTCGAGCAGGTATGGGGCGAAGCATACTATGAAGGCAGCAATACAGTCATGGTACATATTCGTACCTTACGGAAGAAGCTTGGAGAAGACATCCATAAGACCAAACTGATCAAAACCGTCTGGGGTGTGGGATATGCATTCAATGGCTGACATGATCCGAAGCTTTCGTTTTAGAATGATTGTCCTGTTGGGTCTAAGCATGCTGTTCTCCGGCATCATTACCTATACGCTCTATAAAGCGCTTCAGCTTTATTATCATTCAACCCAAGCTGAAGATCCATTAACTAAAGTTCGGTATTTTATTAGAAATATTGGTGATGTTAACTTTTTTCTGCTTATTTTTATTCCACTTTCCATTTATTTTTTCTTTCTGCTTACCAAACGATATGCGACTTATTTCCATGAAATATCGAGCGGAATTAATCAGCTTGCAAACGGTGACTTCAACAGTCGAATACGTATTCCCGCCAAGGACGAGTTCGGAGATATTGCGAGAGATATTAATCTAGCAAGTGAAAAGCTGCAGAAGGCTTTGGAGAGAGGAGATTTTGCAGAGAGCAGCAAGGATCAGTTGGTTCTGAATTTGGCACATGATTTGCGTACACCGCTGACTTCAGTTATCGGTTATTTGGACTTCATTCTTCAGGACGAGCAGCTAAGTGCAGAACAGGTGAAGCACTATGCGAGCATCGCCTTTACCAAGTCTCAACGGTTGGAGAAGCTGATTGATGAGCTATTCGAAATCACTAGAATGAACTACGGGAAGATTACGATTGAGAACAATGTCGTCGATCTAAGCGAGCTTCTCATGCAATTAACCGAGGAGTTATATCCAGCCTTTGAGAAAAATAACCTGACAGCACGCTTAAAGGTAACGCCGTTATTAACGATTCAAGGTGATGGAGAGCTGCTGGCACGTGTATTTGAAAATCTTCTGACGAATGCCGTTCGTTATGGATGTGATGGCAAGTTTGTAGATATTAATTGTTATCTTGATATAGACCGTGTTGT
The DNA here is from genome assembly GCA_002383285.1 of Caryophanales bacterium UBA4100. Taxonomy (GTDB): domain Bacteria; phylum Bacillota; class Bacilli; order Paenibacillales; family UBA4045; genus UBA4045. Next base: position 20,979 of record DFXU01000079.1, on the reverse strand, counting down.
GGTGCAAGTGGTCAATTATGGAGCTATGATTCCCCCGGATGAGCTTCCGTTTATCTTCGATATGTTCTATACCGGCGATCAAGCGCGAACCCATCACGATGGGGGCACAGGACTTGGCTTATTCATTGCGAAGAATATTGTGACGCAGCATCAAGGGTCAATTATGGCCGAAAGCGATTTAATTCGTACGGTTATTGAGGTTCGGTTCCCGCAGACATCATCGGATGACTAGGTCAACTGTTGTGCAGAGCATCTAATGAACTTTTTTAATGAATAGGAAGGCATTATCGGCCTCTAAGGGTACCCTTTCCTTATCAATGGGGTGGATCGTAAATTTAACGCAATGATTAACGCTAGAGTACCGTGTACATGTAATTAAATAATGAATGAAGGTAGCAACTGAGGGAACGGCGCATGTTTCTGCGCTATTGCTCCTAATGAACAATACTATTGCGCTGAATCTAGCGCTGTTGGACGATATTGTGGATATTCGTCGGAATTTACGAATTAGTCATGCATAGTAGCGCTCACTCTGGTTTTATTGTTTTTTTACGTATGCTCACTCATTCGCAGGATTACATTATAAGTGGCTTATCTCGGTTGTAATGGGTGCAGACAGTGATCAAGCTTGTTTCCATGAGACTTATAAATTGCTCTCAATCGGCTTCAAGAATTTTTAGCAGTCAAGTTTAGTGAACAATCGTTACTATAGATAGCCTTAAGTGAGTATGTTAGTATAAAAATAACAGGTAACACGTCGAAAACAGCCCCCCAAAAAACGACGTTAATGACTGTTAACACTTTAAGTCGGGGAGGAAATTAGATGTCAGAGGCACGAATGGAACGAATGGAAGATATGATGCATCAACTGATTGGTATGGTAGGAAACGTAGTAAGTAGTCAGAATGATATGAAGGAAGATATTGTAGAAATAAAGACAGATATTATAGTGATGAAGGCAGATATTGTAGAGATGAAGACAGATATTATAGTGATGAAGGCAGATATTGTAGAGATGAAGACAGATATTGTAGAGATGAAGACAGATATCATAGTGATGAAGGAAGATATTGTCGAAATTAAGCAAGATATCAAAGTTATGAAGACAGACATTACTAGATTAAATGAACGTGTGGATCGGATTTGCACTCAGCATGATGCATCATTTCAATATCTGCACGCTAAGATTAGCCAACATGACCATGATATATATGTGCTACAAAAACATTCATGATACGATAAGCCAAAACGAATTATACATCATGTATATAGAATCATAAATAAGACATTAAGCCATTCTTTCATAGGGAATTGGCTTTTTTATGATACGATCGGTAGAGATGGGGTACCTCAGGTGTTTAATCGATATTCTCAATAACCTTTCATGTTTCCGCTTTATATCTGAGCTTAAGGGATAAAGGCCTAAAGGAATTCCATATACAATTACTTCCACATTTGCTCTTGAATGGAGACGGGAAAGTAATTGATGCAATTTGGACAAAAGACCACATGTATGCAGCAATGTTGGATCAAATCCGCATAACCATTTGTTGCTTTCAACTCATCAATGGGTCGATATGGTGAATAAGGACCATAATAATCACTAAGTTTTCCTTGATCTTGTACAGGATGATTACATTCAGGGCAATGATTATCTAAAGACCTCATCCCATTGCAAACACTACACATATAGGGCATAACATTCAACACCTCGCATCAGAATAAAACCAGTCCAAGTCATGCAGAAGGAACAAAAAACAGGCCGCCATATAGGGTAGCCTGTTAAGCGCTTCAGTTATAATTTTCCTCAAAATTCTTAAATTATACTTATGACATAGCGCTAAGTGTAGCGTTATACGGGTTTCATCGGTGATAGATGCAGGAGCAACATTGTCTATATCAACTGCATGGTAGTAATGCACGTATTGTCATTGAGGAATGTGGAAATCTCTGATTCCTGTGACTTTCCATCGTGCGCAATCGTTACGCGGTAAGTTCGATCACGGGGAAGCCAAAAATCAATAAATCCGTTCGCTTGTGATATGAAAGTTTGGTCGATTATCACATTGCCTTGCGTATCTTCGATCAATACGGCAAATTCTTCTTCCGCCATTTCACCACGGCAGCCTGTTAAGCTGTGGTTGGAGCAAGGGTGTGTAGTTTCAATATACGGTGCGATGGATACGAAAAAGTCGTCTTCAAGTAAGTCGTAGATTTCCTCGCTCGCGTCGGTGTTGGTCACGATGAGTTGACTCGATGTAATGGAGGCGGATTGAGCTTCAATGCTCCCTACACTGTAATTATGCACTAACTGCTGAATGTTTTTCGCTACTTCAATTTGCTCATTCTTGTCACCGTTTGCCACAAACAAATATATACCTAGGGTGACGGTAATTAATCCAATAACCGCGATCCGTTTTTTGTTCATCATATCATCATTCCCCTGTCACTTTAGTCTGTTGATTCCGTCCAATTTTACTGTTGTATCATATAATTCTCTGTAATAAAAGTCACTATAAGAACCAATACAAAGCAAAGCAAGGAAAGGCAATGTAATGTAATGTAATGGGGCTGGGATGGGATAGCCGGACCCTAGGTTCGTTATTTCGGTTTTTGGAAGCTATTATTCAGTTTTGCGGACTCAGGATACCTTATGTCTTGTATAAAGAGCTGATTTGCACCCATACCAAGCGTATAGCGACCTCTGTGTCCGCTTAACTTTTTATACGGATATGAAAATGAGAATAAGGGATTCTGTGTCCGTTTAAGTGAATGATGACCTATCCCAATACACAATAGCTTGACTTAGCAATAGAAGGATCATCAGAGCAATCTGATGGTCCTTCTTGCGTTGTCGCGATGCAACTCCAGCTCGCTGGATGAACGATGCGTTGTACGATGCAACTCCAGCTCGCTGGATGAACGATGCGTTGTACCTAGTCATATATAGATTCTTATTGTGTCGATATTGATTAGTTAGCGCTCCAAACCTCAGTCCTGGAGCGGTGTGACTTTTGTCACAAAATGATTATAGCCTGCTATGCCTGGTGTCTTCTACGATGAGGTGGAAGGCGATGACATCAGAAAAAAAGGCGAGGTGCTTACGATGGCTTCAGAATTAGTAAAACCGGCGGATACCACTCTAATCGATACGGACATACACAATGGGTTTAAGGATCCACGAGATTTACTCCCATATCTTGCGAAGCCCTGGCATAAGCAATGGCTGGCACAAGGAACAGGCGTGGGTATGCCCTATTATTCCACGGTAGGCGTGTTGCGAAGAGACGCAATTCCGGGTAGTGGTGGAATCCCAGGGAGTGATCCTGCTTATCTGATCAAAGATCATCTCGATCGCTATCGAATCGACTATGGCATATTGACGGGCTCCGGCACATTGGAGATGTCACTTCATCCAGATATGGACTACGGGAACGCGATTTGTTCAGCCTACAATGACTACTTAATAGATCATTGGCTGACGGCAAGCCCGCGATTCAAGGGCTCACTGGTCATCAATCATTCCGATCCAGCAGCAGCCGCACAAGAGATCGTTCGAGTAGGTGGTCACCCAGATATCGTGCAGGTGATGATGAGCAGCGCAGCCCGCATGCCATTCGGTCAACGCTTCTATCATCCGATCTATGAAGCGGCAGAGCGAATGGGTCTGCCTGTTGCCATCCACCCGGGAACGGAAGGACGCGGAATCTCTGGACCACCGACACCCTCGGGCTATCCTTCCCGCTATATGGAGTGGCATAACATACTGCCTGCTAACTATATGGGGCATATCAACAGCTTGGTCTGTGAAGGCGTATTCGAGAGGTTCCCGACCTTGAAATTCGTCGGTATCGAGGGTGGGGTTGCATGGCTGCCTCATCTCATGTGGCGAATGGATAAGAACTATAAAGCGCTGAGGGATACAGCTCCCTGGCTGAAGAAGCTGCCTTCCGAATATATTCGGGCACATATCCGACTTACCTCACAGCCGATCGAGGAGCCAGAGCACCCAGAGCATCTCGTACAGATCTTCAAGATGTGCGGGGCTGAAGACATGGTTATGTATTCCAGCGATTATCCGCATTGGGATTTCGATCATCCGAAGCTGGCGCTGGCTCCATTCCCCAAGGACATTCGAGTGAAGCTTCAAGTGAAGAACGCGGCCAAGCTTTATAAGCTGTACACCAAGCTAGAGCAACAAGAGGGAGGTCCGCCGTGAATGTGAAGAAGATGATCCATATCCACCTGAATTGGAGGAAGATACGCAAGGATATTATTCGGGATCGTTGGTTGTATATCATTGCTTTTCCAGGGCTGCTTTACTTTCTATTGTTCAAATATTTGCCGATGGGCGGAGTGGTTATCGCCTTCCAGGACTATCACCCCTTCACCGGATTCTTGGGGAGCGACTGGGTAGGGTTCAAACACTTTTATAGACTGTTCGAGGATCCTGACTTCTTCAAGCTGCTGCGCAACACGCTCATGCTGTCTGTTTATAACTTAGCGCTCGGCTTTCCTGCGCCGATCATCTTGGCATTAATGCTTAATGAGCTAAGGCTGCAATGGTTCAAGCGATCGATACAGACGCTGATCTATGTACCCCACTTTATGTCCTGGGTAGTTGTTGTATCGATGTTCTTCGTTATCTTCGAATCTCAGGACGGCTTGTTCCAGAATCTGCTGTCATCATGGGGATTCTCGAAATTCTCATTCATGATGGATATGGATTGGTTCCGTCCAATGTACATTCTGCAGGTGATCTGGAGAGACAGCGGATGGGGTACGGTGATCTATCTTGCAGCACTCGCTGGAATTGGACCTGAGCTATATGAGGCTGCTCGGATGGATGGTGCTAATCGGATGCGCCAGATTTGGCATATTACATTACCAGGTATCCGTGCCACGATTGTTATTCTATTGCTGCTGAAGCTGAGTGATGTATTGGATCTGAGCTTTGAGCATGTATATGTGCTCCTCAATGCGCTCAATCGTGAGGTTGGCGAGGTATTCGATACCTATGTATACCGAGTTGGATTGATCAACGGTCAGCTCAGCTATGCAACAGCGGTTGGTCTATTCAAGGGACTAGTCGGACTCGTACTAGTGATGTTCGCTAATTGGCTGGCCAAGAAATCGGGAGAGGAGGGCATCTTCTAATGGTGGACAGAAGCATAGGAAGTCGCATCTTCGATTGGACCAATGGAACATTGCTCGTTCTGTTCTCACTTATCACCATTGTGCCATTCATTCATGTTATCGCAAGCTCGTTCGCCTCGGCCGCTGCATACAATCAATCAAGTTTCTTGCTGTTCCCAACAGAGTTCTCCTTGAAGGCGTACTCATACATCTTTACCACCAACGCCCTGCCGAAGAGCTTGGGGATCACTATATTCATCACTGTATTCGGTACGTTGATCTGTCTAGCGTTTACATCCTTAACGGCTTATTCCTTATCCAGAAGAAGAATGTACTTTCGTAAGCCGATCATGTTCCTGATCGTATTCACGATTATTTTCCAGGGGGGACTCATTCCAGATTATCTGATCGTCAAGGAGTTAGGATTGTTGGATAGCTATTGGTCATTGATGCTGCCAAGAGCGATTATCCCATTCTATCTAATTATCTTAATTAACTTCTTCAAGAACCTGCCGGACGAGATTGAGGAATCAGCGAAGATGGATGGCTGCGGGGATTTGCGTATGCTATTGCGGATTATGATACCGCTATCTATGCCTGCGCTTGCAACATTGACATTATTCTACGCGGTATTCCAATGGAACACCTATATGCACGCCATTCTCTATATCAATGATACAGAGAAGTGGCCCATACAAGTATTACTAAGACAGATCGTCATGGTCTCTCAAGCTGGATTTGTGGAGCAGGGCGTGGTGGAGGGTGAGCAATCAATTCCTCCGGATACGGTGAAGATGGCCGTCATTACAGTGGCAACCTTCCCTATCTTGATGGTGTATCCGTTCCTGCAGAAGCACTTTGCTAAGGGAGTTCTCTTGGGATCAGTTAAGGGATGATAGATAGGAGGAAGGTCAGTGGAGAAGTATTGGGTAGCGAGGAAGGATGAGATTATCGAGGGTGCTTGCAAGCTTGTAAGCGTGAGAGGAATCGAATTCGGGATTTTTAAGGTGCAGGGTGAATTTTATGCATGGCGCAATGTGTGTCCACACTTCGGCGCTCCAGTATGTAAGGGGGCGATAACCAGCACTCGCCTGCCATCGAATGTATATGAATACAAGCTGGGCCGTGAGGATGAGATTCTGCGTTGCCCATGGCATGGCTGGGAGTTTGACCTAATTACTGGTGAGCATCTCGTAGATCCATCAGTCAAGCTAAGACGAGGTAAGCTTGAGAACCCTGAGGATGGGCGCGAGAATCTGGAGAAGGGTGAGCTCGAGACGCTCACAGAGGATATCTATGTCTGGTTATGAGATTAATCGATGGAGACGCTTTTTATGCGTAATCATCTTTTGATATAATTAAGAAAGACACGAGGAGGAATATGTGTGAATCGAACAATCGGGTCAAGAATGTGGGTACTAACGCTCAGCTTATTGCTGGCGTTGACAGTGATTCTGTCAGCCTGCGGTACATCGAATGAGTCAAAGGGGAATAAGGAAGGCAACGATTCGACATCGACGCCGGAGAAGGTCGGACAATCGGAAGACACAGAGAAGGCCGAGATTCCGCAAATTGTTAAGGTATCTATCTTAAACGCCTATCTCTCGAACACAGCTCCTAAGGATGACGGAGCAGTCGTTACAGAGACCGAGCGAATCTCGGGCGCGGATTTGGATATCACGTGGGTCCCTTTCAATGTATATAACGAGAAGCTCAATGTGACGATGACCTCGGGTGAGATGCCGCAGGTGATCATGGTCGAGAATCCATTCACGACCTCCATTCTAAATGGAATTTCATCCGGCATGTTCTGGGAGCTTAGTCCTTATTTGGATGAATTCTCGAATTTGGGAGCCTTCGATGAGCAGGTGATGAAGAATTTAGCGATTGATGGGAAGATGTATGTTATTCCTCGTCCACGGCCGCTTGTACGCAATGGGTTAATCATTCGTGAGGACTGGCTGAAGAAGGTGAATTTAGAGCTACCTACGACGATCGATGAATTCTATAATGTGATCAAGGCCTTCAAGGAGCAAGATCCTGACGGCAATGGTGAAGATGATACTTATGGGATTATGTTCTATGAAGGTGCCATTCCTCCAGATATCTTCGCCTGGCACGGAGCTCCGAACAATTGGAAGGTGGAGGACGGTAAATTCGTTAAGGATTTGGAAACTGCGGAGTATAGAGAGGGCTTGACGTTTGTAAGGAAGCTATATGAAGAGGGTTTGGTTAATAGTGACTTCCCAGTTGTCGTTCGCAATGAAGCAAGGAAGGATCTGTACAATAACAAGGTTGGTGCTAGCATCGAAGCGCTTGACGCGGTCGTTCCTTACTACTACTTCCAGATGGAAGAGACCAAGAACTTCTTCGACCTAACGGCTGGCCATCCTATTGAGAACAAATCGTTCTCCGGCCAAGGTCATTGGGGTGGAGCAATGATTCCGAAGACGAGCGTGAAGACGGAGGATGAATTAAGACAAGTGCTCCGCTACTTCGACACGCAGAACAGCCCAGAGGCATCGGAGGCATTCACGAAGCTGGTTAATGAGAATGAATCGAAGGCCAGTGAAGAGAAATTCAATATCGATGATCTGAAGAATCTAATCGTGAACAATGCGGCCATGTATCCTCCAGGGGATTCTGAAACCAACGTTATGCTGAAATCCAGAATGGAAGAGCATGCTGCTGTAAGTGTAGCTGATCCATCTAACGGATTGATCTCACCAACAGAAACCGAGAAGAGCGAACAGCTGAAGACGATTCTCACCGACGCGAAAATTCAATATGTACTAGGTAAGATCGATACCGCTGGGCTTGATGCAGCTGTTGAGGAATGGAAGAAGGCTGGCGGTGCCAAGGTCGCTGAGGAATTTGCCGAGCTTTACAAGAATAAATAATGAATAGCTCGGGGGGATTGCGGCATTAGGAAGCAATCCCTCCATGCTATTGTTATCTGCAAAAGCTGGTTGTTAAGATACCTGGACGATAAGTAAGGAACATCATGGTGAGGTGGGAGAAGAACATGGGACGATTGAAGACCTCGAGCTTCTTTAAGAGCTTGGTCCTTATTAGCTGTATTATAGGGATACTGCCGCTCTTGCTGCTGGGTTACTTATCCTACCATAAGTCTGCAGATATTGTTGAGGAAGAGGTTACAACCGGCAATCGGCTGATCCTGCAGCAGAATAAGGAGCAGGTCGAGTCTCATCTGAAGACGATCGATACTCTCACTACCCAGATGATTGGAGGACCCGTGACCACGAATGTGGTTTCTGTGCCTTCGGTGCTGGATCTTCCCTATGAATATGAGAATAAGAAGCTGTTCGACAGCTTAATCTATAAGCTTGTTCAGATTCAAGTGTTCGAGCTGGGCATTCATAACGTACACATGATCAGCTTTCGTCAGGATTGGCTAGTGGAGGACGGAGCGGTTTATCCGATGAAGGATCGAAGCTCCGACGAGCATGACGAGTATCTGCATCAATTGAAGGAGCAACTTACCTCTTATCGAGATGATCAGCTGCGTTCCTACTGGAAGCTGACCCAGGATCAGGAATTGGAATACAATCTGAAGCTGATTAAGCATGTCCCACTCAACTCCTCGGATCCCTACGGGCTGGTGACGGTTAATGTGCCAATGACTGAGCTTGGTAAGCGATTAACAGGCGGCGGGCAGCTAGGTGCGATGATTGTGCTGGATGCGGAGGGGAATATTCTGTTCCACCCGAATACGGAGCAGATCGGCACGAATGTGCGAGATCAGGCTTATTATCAGCAGCTGCTGAATAGGCAGGATGCGGAGGGTGTATTCTCGAATAAGATTGATGATGTGAAGGTTGCGGTGATCTATAATCGGTCGCTGTATAATAATTGGACCTATATCTCGCTGACACCATTGGAAAGCCTGACTGTGGAATCGGACAAGATTAAGGTGTATACCATCATGTCTGTTGCGATTCTAATCGTGCTGGTCGTGATCACCTCGCTCGTCGTCTCCTTAAGGATGTACTCACCGATCAATCGTATCTATAGATTCATGAAGCCAGAAGCGAAGCACGCGGGCAACGAGCTGAGCTTTATTGGTGATCAGGTGATCGATATGGCGAAGTCGCAGACGAGATTGGCGGGTCAAGTCGAGAGCTTGAATAGGCAAGCAAGAGAATTCTATGTGTACAAAATATTGCTCGGCTCTATCAAATCAGATGAGCTAGAGGATAATCTAGAGAAGTATAACTATCCCGTAGATTGGGAGCAATGGTGCTTAATCGCTCTGCAAATTGATACATTGGAAGAGACACAATATGCCGATACGGATCTGGATTTGCTGTTATATGCGATTCATAACATGGTAGAGGAGATAATTCCAAGCGGGATGAGACTTAGCCCGGTTATACACAATCAGAGTCTGTTGTTATTTATCGGGGCGCCAATGGATGGGGAAATTCCGTTCCGTGTGCAGGTGTATAACCAGACTGAGAGCATTCGGAAGCATGTGAAGGACTATCTAAAGCTGAAGGTAAGTATTGGAATTAGCAGGAATTATCATGATTTCGTTGATGCTCCGCTAGCACACCAGGAAAGCTTGGATGCACTCGCGTATCGTACTAGGCTGGGACAGGAATCGATTCTGTTCATTGATGAGGTCCAGACGGATGCTCAGCAGAACTTCCGTTATCCGCGAGAATTGGAGTTCAAGATTCTAGAGGCGGTTAGGCAACTCGATTATGTGCAGGCAACTGAGGGATTAAGCAGGTTCATCGAACGGTTCTATGAGAATCAGGTGAATCATTATGATTATCAGACCTTCCTAGGCCGACTGTTCAACAATCTAATGGGGATTGTTCAGGATGCGGGCTCATCGGTACAGGAGGTATTCGATAAGAACATTTATACATCGGATATTCTTCAGAGGATTCATGCCCCTGAACAAATTCAGGACTGGTTCGAGAAGGAGATTCTACAACCGTTAATGGGATGGATAGAGGATCGTCAGAAGAAGCAAGCGGTCAATATCTCCAAGGAAATCATAGATGAGATTCAGCAGAATTATGATCAGGATCTCAGTATCGAGCTGTTCGCTGCTAGATTGAATTATCATCCCAGCTATATCAGTCGGGTATTCAAGAAGGATACGGGTATTAATTTTACGGAATACCTGTCCGAATATCGGATTGAGGTGTCCAAGAAATGGTTGAAGGATACAGATATGAAGATTTCAGATATCGCGGAGAAGCTTCGTTATAGTACAGCCTCGAATTTTAATCGAAATTTTAAGAAAATTGTCAAAGTTACACCAAGTCAGTATAGAGATCAATTTAATAGGAGAGTAGGCGATTAGTGATGAGTATGCAGAGCCCTCGCTATTATTCAGCTCGGGTAGTGAAGTCAATAGAATCGAGCTTACCAGAAGGTAAGCGGCTGCCGCAAGGGTGGATGGCTGTGCAGCTGGGTGGAGTGGGAGAGGGGTTACACCTCAAGTGGTCGGGGATCGAGAGTGACGCTAATGCGAGTGGTGAGTTTTCGGAGACTTCCGAGACTTCCCAGAATCCCGAGAATCCTGAGATTGAAACCGATTGTTATCTACGAATTACAGTAGCACTTGATTATCGTGAGGCACAGTTTGTGGAGGTGCGCTTACTTAGCACGAGTGAGCTAATTGGGCGATTCGACATACGCTTTGCCTATGTGTTTCAGCCTTATGAGATCGTGCTAAGCCCACAACAGGCTAAAGCCGTGCTTCGTGAAGGAGTTAGTCTACACGTGGACGGTGGTGAGCAGCCACTCTGGATTTTCGTTGAGCAGGGTGGTGACGTCGTACGTCGGTTGTTCTCGCCGCATCTGCTTGTACAGGGGAATGGGGAGACAAGCACGGCAAGTGGCGATAGTGGGTCTGGTAATAAGCGCGCTGCTGACACGACCAAGCTCGAACGTACACTAGCAGCTGCGATGAATACATTGGCCTCGCTGTCGTCCTTGCAGCCATTCGGATGGATGGAGGGCTGTGTACTCGACGGCATGTATGCACTCCGACAAGTGTTAGGGGAGGAGCGGGTTGATCCCTCTCTAGACATGCACCTTGCGCAGTATCTGGACTCACAGGGTCGACTGCTCTACGAGGACCTTCATGGTCGCAAGGCGGACGGTACATTCACGACTATCGAGGCGACACTCCCGCTCGCGGTCATCGCCAAGTACCGACCGGAGCATCCGGTGGTGAAGCAAGCCGTCGCCTTCTGGGACGCGCGTGGACTGAACGGCGATGGAGCAGTTATCGATGACGATGTCGTATCAGCGGAGGGGGCGTACACCGTCGCCTATCCGCTTGCGACCATCGCCTCGTTGCACAGCCGCAGAGATCTTGCGCAACAGGCCGTTCGACAGGCACTGCTTCGCCGCGATCACTTGGCTCGTGACCGCTATGTCTACCTACGTTATCACCAGGAGTCGGATACGCACACCTTCGGCAACTGGGCACGTGCATTCGCCTGGTATATGCTTGGAATAACTCGCACCTACATCGAGCTCAAGACATCACAATTTGCAAATTTACCTAGAGTTGATGAACTCAAGGATGAGCTCATTCGAGTAGCAGAGGTTGCCGTATCTTGGATCCAGCCTTGCGGTCTCTGGTCTAACTTTCTTCATGAACCTGAGACAGGGATTGATACTTCAGGCTCAGCTGGCATCGCCACCGCATTGGCTCTTGGCGTTCAGCATGACGTGCTCGATAGACGCTATCGTGAGATTGCGGAGAAGTCTCTGCAGGTGTTAGCGGGATACCTCACGCCAGATGGCATCTTATCTGGTGTTGCCCAACATAACGCCGGTGGTCCAGAGCTGCAACGAAGCGGCTACCGCGTGCTATCTCAGATGGGACTAGGACTGACCGGTCAGTTATATGCGGCATTGTCCCAATTGTACAGCAAATCAGCTGAATTATGAGATAGGTAGTATACCTATGAACCGAGCGATTACAGGACAATTCCTGTATTCGACTTGGTTCTTTTTTTGAAAGAATATATATGCTTTGGTGGTTGGCAATAATGAGATGTATACAGGTATCTTATCTTCTATCATTATCCAGAAATTAACTGTAGAAACCATTTGTAGAGCCTAGCCTATAAATACTTCCAATCATCTATGCGGACCGTAGAGCCGTTGATATGAATCCAGTTTCTCAAGGGTTGTGAATTAGCGCAGTAGTTGGCGCAGTAGTACCGTGAATATGTATGTAATTCTACTGAAATGTAACGTTTATGGGTGAATAACGCAAGTTTCCGCGCTACTATACCGTCTAGACTGTGCTATATCGCTGAAACTTGCGCTGTTGGAAAACATTCTGGATTTTAGGGTGATTTAACGAATTTACAGAGTGTAGTAACGCTGAGCATAGCGTTAATTGAAGCATATAAAATTAAAGCCAATTAAAGTAAGCTCTAAATACCATACGTGTATAATATATTTGACATAAGGTATATTATATATTACATTGTGTATATAAATTCATACTCGAAGTAAAGATGAACAGACAGGAGGAGGCCATATGTCATTTCAAGAAAAGAAGAATATCGTATCCTTATGTAGCACGACACTCATATTTGCGCTCTATTCTATGTATGTGTTCCAGAGGTATCAGAGTGAAATCTTCGATTCCACAGACACCTTCAAATTCTGGGGAGCCGCTATCCTAATTTTAATACCAGTGGCGATAGTAGCGAAAATCATCATTCATATTGTATTTAGCATCATCCATACGATCGCAACGAATGAGAAGGAGCCCTCTTTCGCAGATGAGCTAGATAAGTTAATTGAATTAAGAGCAACACGTATTTCTCATTATGTGTTTGTACTCGGCTTTGTTGCTTCGATGGGATCGTTAGTCATGGATATGTCACCCAATGTGATGTTCATTATTCTCTTTTTCTCGGGATTTGTGTCAGAGGTGGTAGGAATTATTACGCAGCTGTATCTTTATCGGAGGGGAGTCTAAGATGGCCAAATGCCTGGTTAGCAATCAAATTCGAAAATTACGGTTTAACCATAGTGAGATGACACAACAGCAGCTAGCTGATCAGGTGGGGGTCACACGACAGACCATTGTAGCCATCGAGAATGAGAAATATTCTCCTACACTGGAATTAGCTTTTCGCATTGCTCTCGTATTCGGCTTACCGCTAGAGGAAGTATTTTCATTCGATATCAACAAGCTTAACCAATGAGGAGAAACCATAATGACAATTCGCATCACCGAAACATTACCAATGAAAGATGAAATAGGTTCGAGCGCAAAAATCACGAATATGAAGGCGGTTATATGCACCAAATATGGTTCGCCGGATGTTCTTCAGCTGAGAGAGGTAGCAAAGCCTGTTCCTAAGGACAATGAAGTAAGGATTAGAACAATTGCGGCAATCGTAGGACCATCGGATTGTGCGTTTCGAAAGGGTGACCCATTCATTGTGAAGCTTATATATGGCCTCAGAAGACCAAGGTTTTCTATACTGGGGACTGAGTTAGCTGGAGAAATTGATGCAGTAGGCAAGGATGTGAGGCTATTCAAAGTAGGGGACCAGGTTTTTGGATTGAGCGCAAATAACTTTGGTGCTTATGCTGAGTACAAATGCCTACCTGAAACCGGAGTGCTGGCCATTAAGTCGGCTAATATGACTTATGAGGATGCCGCTGGTATCTGCGATGGGGCTACAACCGCATTGACCTTCCTAAGAGATAAAGCAAAGATTCAGAGCGGTCAGAAAGTGCTGATCAATGGGGCTTCTGGGGCGGTTGGTGCTTATGCGGTACAGTTTGCCAAGTACTATGGGGCAGAGGTTACTGGTGTTTGCAGCTCGGTGAATTTGGAATTGGTGAAATCTCTTGGTGCCGATCATGTAATTGACTATACAGAAGAAGATTTTACAAAGAGTGGTCAGACCTATGATGTTATATTCGACGCAATTGGTAAAGGTTCATACTCACAGTGTAAAGGGTCACTTACTTCGAAGGGCGTATATCTATTGACTACTCCTTCGCTGGCAATTATTGTTCAGATGTTATGGACTTTAAAGAGCAGCGGCAAGAAAGCAATATTCGCAACTGCGGGTCTAATGCAGAGCAAAGAAAATCTTGTGTTCCTAAGAGAGCTATTCGAGGCAGGGAAGATCAAAGCCGTTATAGATAGGAGCTATCCATTGGAGCAAATTTCTGAAGCTCATCGTTATGTGGATAAAGGACATAAGAAGGGAAATGTTGTTATAACTTTCATCTAGGAATAGGATTAGTCCGCCCAATATACATCTGCGCCATTCTACATTGAATGGATGATTCAAGTGCTATTTTCTCAGTAGATCATCAACTCTCGCCCTCATGGATAATAGGGTTGTTCTTTTATAATGAATAGCGATCCAAAGGACCTTCATCTGTTGGTTGAGAGATAGGCGTCTGAATCGGGGCTCTTTCCTAAGGAAGGAGTTAATAATTTGCCAGCTGGCTATGCTTAGCTTATCCGATTTCACCTGTGGGATATCGAAGGGGAGCTTCCGCTTTCTAAATCGGTGTACGATTGAAGCGATATTAGAAGAAGCCCTACTCTCGTCCACGAGACAAGGTATTAGCTTTTTTCTCGTGTGATTCTTGATGGATTCAAAGCTACTATTTCCATTGACGATCATATAACCTCCTTTTTTGCCGTTCTTACGGACAATCAACAATTGCATACAATCCTGAGCAACCTTGCGGAGCTCCTTAATACGATGAGTTATTCTGACGTGGTTCACGTGTTTAATTTTGTTGATAGGGATATATTGCACCGTATATCTCATAGGGTGAATCCTCCTTAGTTCTAACCTACCTCTAGTGTATGCAATATTGTTGAAAATGTTAGTGAAAGTAATGCTGATTCAAGATGACTAGTAGCAGGTTTTTACAGGATTTTCTCGAATATATATGTGAACTAGAATCTCGGGTTCGTCAGGTGTTTCGGATAATCGCTCTCCCTACAGCGCAGCTCAATATAACAACAGGATAGAAGGGGGATAATCGTGTGAAGGTCGTTATTATTGATGACGCGAAGGCTATGCATCTAATTATGAATCGAATGCTCGCCATGATGGATGATGTCGAGGTTGTGGCAAGCTTCCATGAGACGGCCACCGCATATTCATACTTGACGAGCAATGACGCTGATTTGGTATTCGTAGATATTAGTATGCCTAGGGAGACTGGTCTAGCGTTTGCCAAGCGGTTAAGAGAGAGCGGCACACAAGTGAAGCTTGTCTTCGTTACCTCTTACAAGGAATATGCGCTTTCTGCATTCGATGTCTATGCGTTCGATTACATTGTAAAGCCCGTAAGCCAACAAAGACTCCACCAAACAGTGCAGCGGGCATTATCCGAGATAGCATCGGGTAAAGTGGCGGCTAAGCAAGAGTCTTCCTCTCATAAGGTCATCATTAATTGTTTGGGTGGGATGGAAATCCGAACTATTCAGAATGTGATAGTCAAGTGGAAGACTAGTAAGAGTGCGGAGCTCTTTGGCTATCTATTAATGAATAAAGGCAGACTCATATCTAGAGCGAGGCTTGTTGAAGATATATTTGGTGATATGCCGCAGAAGAATGGTGAAACGTATCTGAACACCACAGTTTATCAGCTGCGCAAGCTATTGGATAACAATGGACTGAAGGAAAGCTTGCATTCCGATGGCAGCCATTATGCATTAAATCTCAGTCAGGTGCGAGTGGATATATTTACCTTCGAAGAAGGCTGTAAGCAGATGGCTGTAATCGAAGATAGCAATATCGAACAAGCCTTAGAGCTGGAGCAGCTCTATACAGGGGATTTGTTCGGAGAACGAGCCTTTCCGTGGGCATGGAGTGAAGTCGAACGTCTATCATTGATGTATACGTCCTTTACTTTACGGATATGTACGTTCTTATTGAACAAGGGAGATACACATACGGCTATCCGATTATTAATGAAGCTGATCACCCTGAACGAGCTGGGGGAAGAAACGATTATGCTGCTTATGCACGCTACGGCTATGCAGAAGAATAAAGATGCGTTAACTCGACATTACCTGCATTTTAAGGAGACACTGCTTAAGGAGCTTGGAATTATCCCCTCTCCTGAGGTCAGCAGCCTATATAACAAGCTGTTATCTGAGCTAGACTAATCATATACGAACATGATGATGAGAAGACCCCAATTAGAGCCGGAATTGCGGGCTCTTTTTTTTGTCGAAGTTTGTCATTTTGCTGTCATTGAGGTGAAGTATACTGATTCTTATGTAGAAAGAATTATTTAATTACTATTGATATAGGGGGCAGATCACAGGGGCAAGATCACAAAGGGTAGTGCTTTAGATTTATCAAAAATTATACTAGGAGTGAAAGAAGAACTATGTACACAACAAATTTAAAAAAGGGTTTTATTAGTTTCTTATTGGGAGTTATAGTGTTTTCATTATTTTCGTTCTCATCGCCTGTATCAGCAAGTATTGCTCCCACCCTTGGTCCAGTAACATCTGTTACTAGTGACGGAGCAGACCAAGTTACGGTTTCCATGAGTGTTTATGCGGCGCCAGTAAGTACTTTAGATGTGCTGAAGGCCTCCATAACTTTACAAAGAACGGGTGAAGAAGCATATTCGGCTCTTGCTACCAATGATACGATTGCTTTCTCTAGCACAGATACTACAGCTACATTGGTCGTGACCTTTGCCGAGGCGTTATCTGGCAATACGAATTCCCTGCATATTGCAGGTGACGCATTAATGAATTTGAATCATGAGCTCTATAGCGAACTAACCATTGCTATGGA
The DNA here is from genome assembly GCA_002383285.1 of Caryophanales bacterium UBA4100. GTDB lineage: Bacteria > Bacillota > Bacilli > Paenibacillales > UBA4045 > UBA4045. The sequence goes on along the minus strand of DFXU01000079.1, from coordinate 4,024 downwards.
TGTTGCTGCACCTAGTTATGCGGGTTCTAGGACCGGTAATAATGGGGGATATGTAGATTTATACTTTGATGAGAACTTTTCTCTTAATTACGAAACTAACTTGAGAGATAACATAAGTGTAGCAACTGACGGAGTGAACTTCGTAGCCTTATCGGAACAAAGTGAAGTGGAGTACTACAATGCAGTTATCAATATTGAATATTACAATGATATGCAAATTATTCTAGGTTCTAATACTCGGATAAAAATTGCCAGTGGCACGATCATGGATGCAGCAGGTAACCTCAATGACGAGATGATTCTCGAAGTTACTCCTCCAATAATCCAGAACGTAGAAATTAGTGAGGACAATCATGATGTGACGGTTACCTATAATGAAGATATTTATGACAATACCTCAGGCACACTAAAAACTTTGATATGGTTAGTGAAAGATGATGATTGGATAGCTATAGGCGCGAATGACTCAGTTTCCATTAATGGTAAAGAGCTAATTATACATTTTGCTAACTCTTTGTCAGGAACGAACAATCAAATTTTTGTAGATCGTAACTCTGTTAGAGATACTTTTGGAAATATTCTTAATGAATATAGAATTACAGCGGTTTTTCAAGCGAACGAGTTAGATCCTGTTCCTAATCCTGATGTAGTCGATATAACAGCTCCTAAATATATAGAGTCGTACTATACCAATTCCTTTAACACTGTAAATTTTGTGTTTGATGAAGGCGTGGAAATTGATGAAGCGGATGAAGCTATTTTTAGAGCTAATATCCAATGGTATCATTCAACCACCGGGTGGAATTACGGTCTTCCACAAACAGCAATTGTGACAACCATAGGCAATATAGTGAGTATTGACTTTATGGAGTATACAGGGAATTACCGTTATGTATCTATACAAACCACAGCAGCGAGACTTATTGGCGACATAGCGGGGAATAAAATTAGTAATAACAGCTTTACTTCAGCATGGTTAGATAATTCTCTTATAGGATCAACAACATTTACTATGTATAATGACAGCAATTTTTCACATAATGGTCGTAAGTTAAGCCTAAACTTCGGAGTGTATAATTATTCTTTAGTGGATCGAACTATTATTGATGGGGTATCTCATTTAAAAGAGGCGATCACGATTTCAGTGGAAGGCTCACCCTTCTCAGCACTAGAAGAGGGTGATATCGTCTCTATCCAAGGTAATAGTATTATCATATTCTTCGAAGATGCAATAACGGTAGGTTCAGTTCAAGTTAGAATAACTGAGAATGTAGTAAGTGACAAATATGACTATCAACGGAATAGCGCGGTTAATCAAGCTGTTAATTACAATACCCCTGATATTACTGGATATATGTTCAGTAATGCTGCAAGCGAATTTGTATTCTCGGACTATGCAACATGGAGTAGCGGTGTAAGTGACATCTATATAGAAGATGACAATATCGGTACTAAGGTACAAATTGCTGACACAGAATATACGTTCATTGCAGGCAAGCTTACTTTTAATAGCGGTCTTTTTCAAGAAGGTCATTATTACATCATTACAGTGAATGCGGAAGGTTATAGCAGTAAAGAATTTGAAGGAACAGCATATAAATCGTCAGAAATATTCTACATGACTGCACCGGTTATGACAGAAGAAAACGGAATTACTGCTTCGATAAATCTCTTCAATAGAGCAGATTATGATTATTATTCTCCGAAGGGGACGCAAACCGTTATCTTCCAGTTAATGAACGGAAGTACACCCGTTAGTATTGTAGCCTCTAGTTTAAGGGTTGACACTGGAACGTATACAGCGAATTTCAATGTGAAAGACGCTACAACGAATCCCGATTATACAGTTAGAGCATTTGTTGTTAGTAAGTATAACAATGATCCAGCAAGTGTTGGCTTCAATCTGGCGACTGTAAAGACTCAAAGTGAATTAGATCAATTGATTATGCTTGGAAATGATCGCAATAATAATGATCGTGATTTTGAATAAGAGACATTCCTAATCTAATGAGAGCGAGGCTTATACTAGTGAAATTACGTAAGTTTAGTTTAATTCTAATTGCAGCGCTTCTATTGCCGCTATTCCAGATATCTGCACTAGCAGGTGCTAGTGCTGCAGTTTCTGTGGATGCCATATCGTCAATTACACAAGGCGGTCTGGTTACGGTGTCTGGCACATCTACCTTAAGTGAAGTGATTGTGAAGGTGCTGCGCCCTAATAATAGCGTTGTGTATTATGATATCGCAGCAGTAACTAGTGGGCAATTCGCTAGCTCCTTTACACTGGGCTCCAATGAACCCGTTGGAACCTATAAGGTTATTGCTGGACAAGCAGATCAAGTGGGAACAGCGGAATTTGTCGTAACAGCAAGCTCTGGGACTGGAACTGGGTCTGGGTCTGGGTCTGGAACTGGGTCTGGAACTGGAACAGTTGTTGGAACTATTGAAACACCACCGCCAGCAACGAATTCTACTAATTCTGTTGAGGTAGATCCTAGTGCTAATGCTGTGAAGACGGTCACCGGCAAAGATGGACGTGTGACTACATCAGTAACTCAAGATGCTGGCAAGCTAGCGGAAGCATTCAAGCAGTTGGCAGGCCTAGAGCCAAAGCCAGGTGGCGAAGCTCCTTCAGTAACCATTAAAGTGAACAATGAAGCTGGTGTTGGGGTCGTATTCAATCTACCAGCATCAACACTCTTTGATGCTGCGGTGAATACGCCGAATGCGAAGGTTGATTTTCAATCCAATGATGGTGTTTATTCATTGCCGATTAGTGTGCTAGATTTTACTGCTATTGCTAGAAGCTTAGGCACTGATAGTAAGAATATTAGTATTGAAGTGAATATAACTACTGTAGCGACGGATCTGAATGATAAGATCAAGAAGGGTGCAGAAGGAATAACAACCTCACAATTGGGCGGAGCCATTGAATTCTCAGTTACAGCAACAGGTAATGGTAAGTCGGTCGAGTTGAACAATTTCGGTACAACTTATGTCGATCGCACTGTTGTTATGGCGATACCTATTGATAAATCACGTGCAACCGTAGTTCTTTATGATCCGATTACTGGTCAGTTTTCCTTCGTGCCGGCAATATTCAATCAACAAGAGGATGGCTCCACGAGGGTTACTTTCAAGCGAAACGGGAACAGTATATACACTGTACTGTCCTCAGCTAAGACGTTTAAGGATGTAACGAATCACTGGGCTAAAGCGGATATCGAGCTACTTGCATCCAAGCTAGTCATTAGCGGAGTAACGGATACAAGCTTTGCCCCTGAGGGCGACATTACTAGAGCTGAATTTGCGGCATTGCTGGTTCGATCATTAGGATTGGCATTGGACGCAGATGCAGCAGCCTTCAGTGATGTAAAATCCAGTGAGTGGTATGCAGGTGCAATCGGTGCGGCTGTTAATGCGAAGCTAGTTGATGGCTATACCGATAACACCTTTAAGCCCAATGCTACGATTACTCGTGAGCAAATGGCTATTATGATCTCTAGAGCTACTATTGCGGCAGGCAAAGCAATTGATGTTACTGGAAAGCATGATGAAGTATTAGCAAAATTCCAAGACAAAGCATCTATCAGCAGTTGGGCGCAATTGGCGGTAGCTCAATCGGTTGAAGCTGAGATCATGACGGGTATGACGGCTAATACGTTTAACCCTTCAGCGAATGCTACTCGTGCACAAGCGGCTGTCATGCTAAACCGTTTCTTGCAGTATACAGATTTTATTAATTAGTCGGCAAATAAAGCAGGCAGCAAAAAGCGTAGACCTATGGTCTGCGCTTTTTGCTAAGATCATCTATTTACTGGGACTGTCTTCCTTGGGGTATCTGAATTTACTAGTATTATCTTAGATGAATGCTGATACGTTGATACGTCCTGATTAAGAACATGGATTTGGCCGAAGTATAAGCTTGTGGATGATTTAACGTTATCTCGAGTGGCTAATCCTTAGGAACTTGCAGCATGATCGAAAATAACGTTATATCTGGAGCTCCGTCAAGAAAGTGGAC